>DATNEZ010000461.1:0-3023 GCA_035606645.1 Binatia bacterium | reverse complement strand
CGCCCGATCCAGATCGCCGAGCCTCTGGATGCACTCGTTCAGGAGCCGCAGCTGCGCGTCCGGCTCCGCGTCCCCCGTCGCCTGGATCTCCAGGATCGAATCCTCCGCCGCGACAAGGTGCCTCGATCGCCGCGCCTCCGTGCGATGGAAGGAGATCGCGACGTTCAGGGCGACCCGGTACATCCAGGTGGAGAACCGCTGGCGGTCGTCGTACCGGCCGAACGACCGCCACAGCTGCGTCGCGATCTCCTGGACCAGGTCCGCCCTGTCGGCCGGGTTCCTGCAATAGGAGTGCGCAACCTTGTAGAGAATCTTCCTGTGCTCGTCGAGCAGGCTGAGGAAACGCTCCTGCCCCCCGGTCTGCGACATGAGGTCCCGCTCCCCCCGGGCCGCCGTCGTGCGGCGCCCCGTTCAACCCGTGATTCGCGCCGGGGACTGGAAAATCACAGAAAAATGCCCTGCTTGCGTGGAGGTGGAGTGCGAGACGCGTCACCCACATCCATCGCCCCGCGCGGAAGCGCTATGGGGGGAGGGCCCCCGCCCTGCAAGAGGGGGTAGTCTATGTCAGCAGGAAGCTGCCGGGCCTTCCCAGCGAACCGCCAGGATCGTCGCGTCCTCGTCGCGCGGGGCGGCGGGGTCGGGGGAGATGGCGCGTGCGATTGCCTGGGAGATCGCCGCGGCCGGGCGGGCGGCATGCCCCATGAGGATGTCCGCCAGGCCCTTGTCGCCCAGGAACCGGCGCGCGGCGCCGCGGGATTCCACGACGCCGTCGGTGTAGAGGACCACGGTTTCTCCGGGCTCGAGCGTGACGACCCCGCCCGTGTGGAAGGCGCCGTCGTCGACCCCCAGGCTCGGTCCCGTCACCTCGCCGAACGATCGCACCTCCCCCCCGAGAGTGACGCGCAGAGGATGCGGGTGGCCGGCGTTGGCATGGTGCAGGCGCCCCACGCGCAGGTCCAGCCAGCCCAGGAACAGGGTGACGATCGCGGCCTCCAGCCGTGCGTCGCACAGCATCCGGCCCAGCCGCGCCATGACCTCCTCGGGCGATCGGCTGATCGAGGAGAGATCGCGGACCATCGATCGGGTGAAGGCGCCCAGGGCGGTGCGGGGCGCGCCGACGCACCAGGTGTCGGCGATGACCAGGGCGAGGGTGTCCTCCGAGACCCGGAACACGTCGTGCACGTCGCAGGCCCCCGCGTGGGCGGACAGCGCGATCGAGCCGATCTCGACGCACGGCGCCTTGCTCTCGGGGACGGGAAGGCCGCCCGCGATCGGGCCGCCGCGCGCGTACGCGGCGAGCCAGGCGTCCTCGACGGTCCGGGCGGCCTCCGCCGGGGGGCGTGCGTTCTCACGATCAGCGTGCAGGATGGTCGCCATGATTCCTCCTCAAGAGAGTCCGCATCTCCGGCTCGTCCTTGACGATGATGTCGTGAACACGCGTCGCACGTGCAAGGGCAATGCCACGACGCCTCGAACCGGCCGCTCCGGCGCTCAAGGCCCCGCGGTTCAGCCGCTTGGCACTCGGGCGAGAGGGGCGCTCCGCGGGGCGAGGCGGCCTCGCCGGCGGTCAGGGATGTCATCTTGAGTGGACTGGGTTGCGCCGGATCGGCGGGAGCGCGTGCCTTGCTGCGAAGGCGCGGATGAGCGTAGGATGGCGGAACGGTCGAATCTCCCGGGAAGCATGCAGCCGGAGGGCCATTGAGCGGACCCCGCGATCCGAACCCAGGTGAAATCACCGGGCTTCTGAACTCCTGGCGGGCCGGTGACGAGACCGCGTTCGATCGTCTCTTCGCCATCGTGTATGGGGAGCTGCGGAGACTCGCTCGCCGGCAGTCGCGCCGCGACTGGAAGAACCGCACGCTCGACACGACCGCGCTCGTCCACGAGGCCTACCTGAAGCTGGTCGGCCGCAACCGGGTCACCCCGACCGACCGATCGCATTTTTTCGCCACCGCGGCGCGCGCGATGCGGCAGATCGTGGTGGACCACGCCCGCCGCAAGGCCGCGGCCCGCCGCGGCGGGGACGTGGAGCACGCGACGCTGGACGAGGCCGGCGCCCCTTCGACGCAGAGCGCGGACGAGGTGCTGGCGGTCCACGGCGCGCTGGAGCAGCTGGAGCGTCTCGACGAGCGGCTCGGCCGGCTGGTGGAGATGCGCTACTTCGCCGGGCTCTCGGAGGAGGAGACCGCGCGCCTGCTGGATGTTTCGGAGAGCACGGTGAAGCGGGACTGGCGCAAGGCGCGCGGGTTCCTGTACCGGGCCCTTCGCTGACCGGATGACGCCGGGACCACTCCTACCTCGACATGGGCGGCGGGGCGTTGGTCACGAGCCAGTAGAGCCCGAGGTGGCCGGCGGCCTGGACGAACTCCGCGAATTCCACCGGTTTCTGCACGTAGCTGTTCGCGCCGGAATCGTAGGCGCCGACCAGGTCGCGCTCCTCCTTGGACGAGGTCAGCACGACGACCGGAAGCCGCTTCGTGCGCGGATCGGCGCGGAGCCGCTTGAGGACCTCCAGCCCGTTGACCTTGGGAAGCTTCAGGTCCAGGAGGACCACCGCCAGCTGGTCGAGCTTCAAGTTGCCGGACTTTCCGTTGGTCCCGAGCAGGAGCTCGAGCGCCTCGGCGCCGTCGCGCGCCACGACCACCTCGTTGAGGATGTTGTTCTTCTTCAGCGCCCGGAGGGTCAGGGCCTCGTCATCCGGATTGTCTTCAACCAGCAGCACGATCCTCTTGTCCGCCATTGCGTCCTCCGTTGCCGAGCGTGAAGTAGATGGTCGCCCCCTGGTCGGGGGCGCCCGTGGCCCAGGTGCGGCCGCCGTGCCGGCGCACGATGCGCTGGACGGTGGCCAGGCCGATTCCGATTCCCGGAAACTCGGTTTGACCGTGCAGGCGCTGGAACGCGCCGAAGAGCTTGTCCGAATAGGTCATGTCGAACCCGGCGCCGTTGTCCCGGACGAAGAACGCCGTCTCGCCCGACTCCTTCGCGACGCCGAACTCGATGCGGGCCTCGTCCCGTTTGCGGGT
>DATNEZ010000228.1:0-2335 GCA_035606645.1 Binatia bacterium | reverse complement strand
CCCGCGCCGCATCCGGCGCCAGCGCCCCGACCCAGCCGTCGATGCCGCGCTTCGCCGTGTCGCGCGCGAAATCGCGATCGGCCTGCATCAGCTGGGACGCGATCGCGGCGTCGTCCCCCGCCGGCATCCTAGTGCCGCAGGCCGCTCCCGCGAGGAGCGCCGCCAGCGTGGCCGCCAGACGGGCCCTGCGGCGCGTGCGTCCCCTCGTCCGCCCGGTCTCCTTCCGTTGTCTCTCGCCTTGCATCGGGTGCCCCTCCGTGTTCCGGCCGCCCCGGCGGCGGGACCGATGATCATAATCTGCGGCCATTCCGCCGTATCACCCCAAGGCACGCGCACGGGAGCGGCCCGAAGGGGAGCGCCCCGATCTCCGCTTCGGTGTTGACAAATCCGAGGTCACGGCCCTAGCATCCGGACATTCGATTCTTTCTGGCCCGAACGGGAGGACTCGCGGAGCGTATCGATGATCAGCCGTCCGTCGAAGTGCGCGCTCGGGCTTCTTCTCGCGCTGGCATCCGCGTTGCCCCCGGTCCTCGCGGCGGGGCTGCCGTCCCAGGACCGGCTCACCGAGATGGACGTCTTCGATCTCGAGCTGGCGACCGATCCGCAGCTGTCGCCCGACGGGCGGAGGGTCATTTACGTCCGGGCCTATTCCGACGTCTTCACCGACCGGAGGTACTCCAACCTCTGGATCATCGATGCCGACGGCGGCCAGAACCGGCCGCTGACCACGGGCCACCGTGGTGACGGGTCGCCCCGCTGGTCGCCCGACGGGACGCGGGTGGCCTACGTCTCCGACCAGGACGGCGCTCCGCAGATCTACGTCCGCTGGCTGGACGGCGGACAGACGGCGCGCCTGACGAACCTGGGGTTCCCTCCTTCCGACCCGGTCTGGTCCCCCGACGGCCGCACGATCGCCTTCACCACCTTCGTGCCCCAGGACGCGCCGAAGATCGCCAGCCTTCCCTCGCCGCCTGAGGGCGCGAAGTGGGCCGATCCCGCGACGATCATCGACAAGCTGGTCTATCGATACGACGGAGCGGGGTACCTGAAGCCCGGGTACTCGCACCTGTTCGTGGTCCCGGCGGATGGCGGGACGCCGCGGCAAATCTCGAGCGGCGACTTCCAGCACGGGGAGAACGCGTTCACGCCGAGCGAGCCGGTCTGGACGCCGGACGGCAGGCACCTGATCCTGTCGGCCAACCGCCGCCCGGACCACGAGCTGGAGCCGCTCGACACCGAGGTCTACGAGTTCGCGGTGGCGGACGGCGCGGTGCGACAGCTCACCCACCGCAAGGGGCCGGACGACTCCCCCGCCGTGTCGCCCGACGGGACGCGGATCGCCTACGTCGGGTTCGACGACCGGTACCAGGGATACCAGGTGACCGGTCTCTACCTCATGAACCGCGACGGGAGCGGATCGCGGCTGCTCTCGGCGAAGCTCGATCGGGACGTGACGCGCCCGCTGTGGGCGCGCGACGGCAGCGGTATCTTCTTTATGTACGACGACCGGGGGAATACCCGGCTCGGGTTCATGACCACGGACGGCACGCTCAAGACGGTCGCCTCGAACCTCGGCGGCCCCGGAGGGGCCTACGGGGACGGGACCTATTCCACCGGGGGCCGGCGCGGCTACGCCATCACCTACAGCCGCCCCCACGTCCCCTGCGACGTCGGCGTCGGGACCGTCGACGGTCCCCCGCTCAAGGTCATCACGGCGGTCAACGACGACCTCCTGGCGCACAAGACCCTGGGAGAGGTCGAGGAGATCCGCTACGAGTCGTCGGTCGACAAGCGCCCCATCCAGGGATGGATCGTCAAGCCTCCGCACCTCGATCCGGGCAGGAAATACCCTCTGATCCTGGAGATCCACGGCGGCCCGTTCGCCAACTACGGCGACCGCTTCGACTTCATGAAGCAGCTGTGGGCGGCCAGGGGATACGTGGTGCTCTACGTCAACCCGCGCGGCAGCACGAGCTACGGAGAGGAGTTCGGCAACCTCATCCACCACAGCTACCCGGGGGACGACTTCTTCGACCTGAATTCGGGCGTCGATGCGGCCGTCGCCAAGGGGTACGTCGACCCGGAGAACCTGTTCGTCACGGGCGGCAGCGGCGGAGGGGTCCTCACCTGCTGGATGATCGGCCGGACGAACCGGTTCCGCGCGGCCGCGGCGGCCTATCCCGTGATCAACTGGTACAGCTTCGTCCTCACCGCCGACATCTCCTCCTTCGTGGAGAAATACTGGTTCCCGGGATTCCCCTGGGACAACGTGGAGCACTACGAGAAGCGCTCCCTCCTGTCGGTCGTGAAGAACGTCAAGACGCCGACCATGGTC
>DATNEZ010000207.1:0-5211 GCA_035606645.1 Binatia bacterium | reverse complement strand
GGTCCCGACCGCCGACGCCGCGGAGAAGTGCCGCTCGGCGGATTCGCCGAAGCGCTCCTCGAAGGCCCGGGCGCGTCCGACGTTGAAGCGCCTGTAGCGCTCCACACCGAGCTGCTCCTGGTTGATCCTCGGCACGTAATTCCAGACACGCTGCAGGCAAGGGTAGCCGCGCTCGTCGAGAAGGGCGAGCAGGTCGTGGTAGGCCTGCAGCGCGTCCTCCTCCATGTCCCCGCCAACGCGACGGCTGCCGCAGCCGAGGAGCGCCCGGCCGTCCTCCGCCCACGCCAGGCCATCCCGGCGGAAGGTCTCCGCGCGCTCCCGGGTTCCCCAGATCTCCAATCGTGGCGCGCCGCACAGGACGGGTGTCGGAATGTCGATGAAAGGGTGATCGGCGTCGCGCAGCCCTGGTGTGCCGGCGCCGTAACGCACCGCCAGCAGCACCCGGTCGCGGTATTCGGCGAGAGCCGCATCCATGCGTTCGGCCGGGGAGACCAGCAGCGTCACTCCGGCCGACCGCGTGCCGATGGATGCAGCCTTCCTCATCACCGGCCGTCGGACAGGAGGAGGCGTGACCTCTGCCTTTCGGGGTCGACCCTTCGAAGCGGATTCCCCGTCACGATCGCTCCCCTTCCGTGCCGCGCCGGGTCGCGGCAAAGGGCGGCATTCTATCATCCCGCGAATGGAGATTTCCGCCGGCGGTGCGTGTCGGGAAATTCCTGAACTTTGCCCGAACAACGATTCTCCGCGGCCACGCTGTCTACAATGGGCCAGCCGGCTCTGAACGCGCTCGTGGTGAGCGTGCATGCGGCCGCGCAGGAGGAACACATGAAAGCCAGGGATCTCATGACCCCGGAACTGGACGTCGTCATCTCCCAGAATCCCCTCAGCAAGGCGGCGCAGATCATGCGGGACCGCAACGTAGGCTCGGTCCCCGTCGTCGAGAGCCGTGACAACATGAAGCTGCAGGGGATCATCACCGATCGCGACATCGTGGTCCGCCACGTCACCGAGGATCACGATCGAGGCTGCACCGTCTCGGCCCACATGACGAAAGGGCCCATCGAGACGGTGGACGAGAATGACGATCTCGCGAAAGTGCTGTCCACCATGAAGCGCGCAGAAGTGCGGCGCGTCCTGGTGACCGGGCAGGGCGGACGCCTGGTCGGCATCATCGCCCAGGCTGATCTGGCCACCTCGGACCAGGTCCCGATGCGCGAAATGGCGGAGGTCGTGCAGACCATTTCCGCTCCGACCGGGGCGAGGCGCCGGGACGTTCCGATGATCTGAGGACCCGGCCGACCGGCAGCGGTCGCACACGGCAACGCGACGATGGGGAATCGGCCCCACCGTCGCGTCTCGGTCCTGAACCTGGGCGTTCCCCTCTTTTTTACGAGATGGGCTCGTTCTCCACCTTCAGCTCGTTGCGCACGGAACGTACGCCGGCCACCGAGCGCGCCGCGTACACTGCGGAAAGGCTTCTCTCATACGTAGGGACATTGCCGGTCAGCCGCACGACGCCATTGCTCACTTCGACGCCGATGGCGGCGTTGTCCTGGTCCCCGCGCGCCGTCAGGGTCTTCTCGACGTCCTCGCGGATGCCCTCATCCTTGGCCTGGACCTGCTCCTGCCGGGGCGCGCGGACGACCTCCACTTTGTTCTCCACGCGCTTCACGCCGCTCACGCTGCGGGCGATTTGCGTGGCGGCCGCCTTCGATTCCTGGGAGGGAACCATGCCGAACAGGGTCACGACTCCGTCGTAGGTATCCACGTTGATTTCCGTCGCCGGCGTGCGGGAGTCCGCAGCGAGTTTCATCTTCGTGGCGGAGGTGATCCACAGGTCGCTCACCGCGACGCCGGCGCTGCGTGTCGTCGCCTTGGTTGCGCTGTCGCGGCCTGTTCCCCTGTCCGTGCAGAAGTCGTCGTCATTGTAGTTCTCGGGCACCACGACTTCCGAGGTGAGGCCCAGGACCCCCGGGCGGCTCGTCGCGATCCGCAGCGCACGAAGATTGGCCGAAGGAGATGCCGCTTTTCCGGTCAGGGCGACGACACCGCTGTCGACGGATCGGACGGTGATGCTGCTGTCATCGAGCGATCGATCCCCCTTGAGGGCCCGCTCGACATCCCCTTTGATGGCGGCGTCCGCGCGCGGAGTCTTGCTCTGGGTCGCCGCCTTGTTCGCGACCTGGAGAAGATTGCGGACGTCGACAACTCCTTCGATCTTTCCGACTTCTTCCTGGGCCCGGGTTTTCTCGGTTTCGTTGCCGACGGTGCCGTGCAGCGTGACGTGCCCGTTGATGGTGTCCACCTTGACGTCCGTGCCATGGACGTCAGGGGCCAGATAGAGCGCCGTCTTGGCCTTCATGGTGATCCACGTGTCCGGCCGCGCCGCATGGGTCGCAGGGGACATGGACAGCAGGACGGCAAGAAACAGGATGGACCTGAGCCAGGATCTCTTGAGCATCGGGATACTCCTCCAAAGTGTCGAAACGTTGATGGGTCTTGCCGGGTCGGGGATGCCGCCCGGCGACGGTTCGGTCCGCCGCCGGGCCCCGATGCCTACTTTGCGAATCGCGGAAGTTCCTTGTCGACGGTGTATCCCTTGGCCTCTTCCTTGGCTTGCGTGAAGGCCGCCTGGCCGGCTTTGACGGCCCTGGCGCCGGCCTGCCGGACCGCGCCGGGGATCTGCTGCAGGGTCCCTCCCATGTCGCGGGCAGCATCCTTCAACCGCGCGCGTGTCTCGCGCCCGGTGCGCGGAGCAGTGAGAAGGGCGATCGCGGCGCCGGCGGCGGCCCCCACGACGAACGTACCCAGAAACGATCCGAATCCATAGCCTTGATTGACAGAGCTCATGCGACGTCTCCTTCCAGTTAGTTGGGCCGGGTCGATCTATGCAGCCTGCAGAAGCACTTGTATCCCGGCACGTCCGGCCCCGCAATCGGGACGATCCTGAATCGACGCTAAGGAATTCCCACCCTGGACGTTCTCCTGGCAGCATTTGACCCCCGCCTGGCGGTTACAATGGATGCGATGATACCGACTACGGCTGGGTCGGATGCCGCCGGGATCAACCGACGCTTTTACGAGGCCCTGTGGGCCGACACGTACCTGATCCGGCCCGAACGCTTCAACACCTGGCCGCTGGTCAGCGAGCTGAGCGCCGCCGGCCCGCGCCGCCTGGAGATCGGACCGGGCCTGCGCCCGCGCCTGCCGATCGCCGGGACCTACTGCATCGAGATCAGCCGCGCCGCCCTGTCCCACCTGGCCCGGCATGACGGGATCGCCGCGCAAGCCACAGCAGACGCCCTGCCGTTTCCGGACGCGGTCTTCGATCTGGTCATGGCGATGGACATCATCGAGCACGTGGACGACGACGAGCCGGTGTTCCGCGAGCTGGCCAGGGTCCTGCGGCCCGGCGGGACGCTGGTGATGTCCTCGCCGCTCCATCCGGACAGCTGGACGAGCTTCGACGACGTCGTCGGGCACCTTCGCCGCTATCGTCCCGAGGCATTGCTGGAGAAGATTGCGCGTCACGGCCTGACGCTGGAGCGCAGCGCGGTCTACGGGATGCAGCCGCGCAGCCGGACGCTGAGCAACCTGGGGGCCTGGTGGCTCACCCGGCGGCGCGAGCAGGCGATGCGCTGGTACAACCGCGTGTTCATGCCCATCGGATTGTTGTTCGAGAAACGCCTGCGGCTGGTGCCGGGGATGATCGACGCGACGCGCGTGGACGAAGTCCTGCTGGTCTGCCGGCGCGCAGGCTAGGAGCCCTCGAGCTTCCGTCTTTCCGTCGGGTCCCGCAGGTCGAAGAGCCCGTCGGGGACCTTCCGCTCCTCCATCTCGAGAAGAGTGACCTCGGTCCGAAGTCCCGATCGGAGGCGATCGCTGAGGACGAGCCTGTGGACGACCGGCCGGATCCCCGCCTCCCAGTCCAGGAATTCCACCATGGACGAAACCTTTCCGCTGCGCAGGAGGTACTCGGCGCGCACCGGCCGGTGCGTCGCGCGTCGCACGACGTAGCGGACCCTCGGGTAGGGGGCGTGCGGGGCCTTGGCCGCGAGGTCGAAGACGACCAGCGAACCGTCCGTCCCCTCGGTTTCCGTCGCACTCTCGATGACATAGTCCCGCCCGTATCGGATCCCCAGGAGATCGTCGAGCGACGCGCTCCCGCGAAGCCGATGGGCCGCTCCCACCTTGACCGGTTTTTTCGCTCCGGGGGCCAGGAACCAGCCGACCCCATCGAGCCGCAGCAGGTACTTCCCCCTTTCCTTCGGTCCCAGGAAACGGACCAGGCTCTTCGACTCGCCCGAGCGCCAGACCTCGACCTCCATCGGCTCGGGCGGGTCGTTGAGGGGGGTGATCCGGAGCCGGGCGCGGAAGGACTCCGGCGAGTGGCTCGCGACGTCGCTCTGCTTCAGGAGCTCGGCCGCGTCGGCGGGGGCGATCGTCCCGCCCGGCGCGGGCACGGCGCCCGCGGTCGTCAGCGCGAGGAGCGCGAGAAAGGCCGCGGACACCCTCCCGCTACACATGGCGGAGGGCATCCGCGATCCGGAGCCGCACCGACATCACCACAGGTACGGCGGCCGCGATGCCGAGTATCACGAGCATGAGCGCGACGGTGGCCGCGAAGTCCCCCGGGGCCGACGTGAGCCGCAGCTCGATGCCGCCCGTGGCCCCCGGCGGCGGGGGCATCTGGATTCCCACGGCGTTGATTCCGGCGACGAGGGCGAACCCGAGAAGGTCCCCCGCGAGGGCGCCCAGGAGCCCGAGCCACAGGGCCTCGAGCAGGACGATGGACGCCACCTGCGCGCGGCTGGTGCCGATGGCGAGAAGCGTCCCGATTTCGCGGACTCGTTCCATGACGGACATCATGAGGGTGTTCGAGGTCGAGAGACAGACGAGGACGACGATGACCGATCCGAGGAACCAGAAGATGCCGCGGTAGAGGGACTCCACCTGGCCGTAGAACGGGGCGCGCGTCTTCCAGTCGACGACCGCGAGGGACGGTTCCCGTCCCCGCAGGCGGGTCGAGAGCGCCGCCTCGACCTCGGGAGTCCGCGAGGTGTCGTCGAGCCCGACGATCAGGGAGGTGATGTCCGGCGTGCCGAGGAGCCTCTGGGCGCTCGCCAGGTGCATCCTGACGATTCGGGAGTCCAGCTCCTGCATCCCCGTCGTCATCAGTCCGGACACGCGGACATCCAGGGCGTTCAACGT
>DATNEZ010000182.1:0-11604 GCA_035606645.1 Binatia bacterium | reverse complement strand
TGCAGCAGTTGGCTCCCTGGTCGTAGCACTTCTGCACGTCCTCCCGGTTCCGCGACGTGGTCAGGACGACCAGCGGGATGCGCCGCAGGTCCGAGTCCATCTTGATCTCGCCGATGAGGTCGTGCCCGTGCAGGCTCGTGGAGCTCAGATCGAGGAGGATGACGTCCGGCCGCGGGGAGTCCGTGAACGGATCCTCGGACCGCAGGAAGGCGAGCGCCTCGGAGGGCTGGCGCACGCTGTGGGCCTTGATCTGCAGGCGCCCGCCGGCCAGCGCCTGGGTGACCAGGAGCGTATCGGCGGGATTGTCCTCGATCAGGAGAATGTCGAAAGCCTGGTCGCTCGTTCCCGGTGGCATCGACCGCCTTGCACGGAAGACATGTGGCCGAACCAACCCCGCGTCCCACCCTCGAAGAACGGACGGGGAAGGCCACGATCACAATTCTCCCTGCAGGGAGAACGGAACTCGCTCCACCCAGTATGGTGTCCCGCCGGGGGGGGCCGCAATGAGGTGAAGACTTCAATCCGGCGGGGAAGGCCTTACTTCAAGGATTTGCCTTCCATCGGCTTGACGTAGGCTTCGAGCAGGATGGCATCGATTCCCGCGGCGACCGGCACGGCCACCAGGGCCCCGAGGATCCCCGCCAGGTTGGCGCCCACGATGAGGGCGCCCAGGACGGCGAGCGGGTGCAGCTCGACCTGGCGCCCGGTGAAGTAGGGGACGAGGAACTGCCCTTCGAGGAACTGCTCGACGCCGAACACGACCAGCACGCCGGCCAGCGTGAAGAGCGAGCCGTTCAGGGCGAGGAGAACGGCCAGGATCAGCGAGACCGTGGATCCGAGGTAGGGGACGAAGTTGAGCGCCCCGGCAAGGACCCCGATCAGGAGCGGGGCCTCGAAGCCGACCAGCGCCAGCCCGACCCAGAGGATCAGGGCGCCGATGGCGCTGACGATGAACTGCCCCCGGATGTAGCCGCCCATCCGGCGGAGCACTTCCGCGGAGATGTGGGACACGCGCTCCCGCCGCGCGCGCGGCACGAAGCGGACCAGCCCCTCGGCCAGCCTCTTGCGGTCGACGACGATGTAGCCCGCCAGGAAGAGCACCATGACGCCGGCGAAGAGACCGGTCAGGAGCCCGCGCGTCGCGCGGACCGAGCGTTCGACCAGCGCCTGGAGGACCGGCGTGACCTGCTCGGGGCCGATGTCGGGGAGCTCGAGGGGGCGGTGCGACGAGCCGAATCTGCCGAGGAACGCCTGCGCGGAGGTAATCCAGCCGTTGAGCGTCAGGCGGAACTGCGGCAGACGCGCGACCATCAGGCTCGCCTGCTCCGACACGACCGGAACGAGCATCGTCACCAGCATCGCCAGGACGCCGAGGCCGACCAGGTACACGGCGAGGACCGTCGCGACGCGCGGGATCCTGCGCTTCTTCCCGGCGTCGGCCAGGGGCAGGATGGCCGCGGCGAGGACGACGGCGACCAGGGCCAGAAGGACCAGCTGGAGATTGATGTAGACGACGCCGAGGACCGCGAGGACAAGAAGCGCCTTCCAGAACAACGACTCCGCCGATCCGCGTTCGGGCATCGCCGCCTCCCGGTGTTACCCTATCACAGCCGCGCGCTCGGACCGTCCCGCGGCCGGGGGACCGACTTGGAGGATCGACAGCCGGACGGCGCGCGCGCGCCCGGCCTGGCCCTGCGCCTGGCAGCGGGCGCGGCCGTGGCATCGTTCTTTGCGCTCGCCGCCGCGTTCAGCCTGACGCGGACCACCGATACCGACCTGTGGTGGCACCTCGCGAGCGGCGACCTGATCCGCAGGACCGGGGAGATCCCCCGCGCCGATCCCTTCTCGTTCACCGTGATCGGGAACCGCTGGGTCGACATTCACTGGCTGTTCCAGGTCGTCCTGTCTTTCCTCCACGAGCGCGGGGGCCTGGTTGCGCTCGACGTGTTCCGGGCGGCGCTGATCCTCGCGGCCCTCGCCGTCGTGTACCGGCTCTGCCGCCGTGTCGCGGCGCCGGCCACGACTCTGGCGGTTCTCCTGCTGTCGACCCTCGCCAGCCAGGAACGCTTCCTGATGCGGCCGGAGATCGTCTCCTGGCTGCTGATGCTGGCCGTGATCCTGGCGCTGCAGAAGGCGCTCGACGCAGGGACGCGGGCGGAGCGCGCGCGCATCCTGTTCGTCGCGCTGCCTCTGGTCCAGCTCGTCTGGGTCAACGTCCAGGGGCTCTTCATCCTGGGCCCCGCGCTCATCGCGCTGGCGCTCGTGGCGGCCGCGTACGACTTCGTGCGGTCACGCGGCGCCGGGCGCGATCCCGACCGGGTCGTCGATTTCCTGATGGCCGTGGCGCTCTCGGCCGTGGTCTGCCTGGCGAACCCGTATGGCGCGGCGGCCCTGCGCCTGCCGTTCGATCTGCTGTTCAGCCACCTGGGCGGCGAATCGCTCCTGTCGCGCACCATCGTCGAGTTCCGGCCCCCATTCTCCGGGTACCTGGTGACCCCCGCGATCGTGGCGTTCGGAGCCCTGCTGGTCGTCACGCTCTCCGCGATCCTCCTGGACCTGCCGCGGGCCCGGCCGTTCGATCTGCTGGTGGTGACGGCCACGCTCGTTCTCGCCCTGAGGGCGCGGCGCAACATCCCGATCTTCGCCCTGGCCTCGGCGCCGGTCCTGGCGGGGCACCTGTCCGCGCTCATCCGGTCCACGGCCGCACGGACGGCGAGGCTGACGTCGCGCCTTCGGGCCGCTCCGCTCGTGGGGTGCGTCGTCCTGGCGATCGCCTGCCTCGGGCTGACCGCGAGCGTGGCGAGCAACCGCTTCTACATGATGCGGCCGACCGAAAGGTGGTTCGGCTCGGGGGAGATCCCCGGCTATTTCCCGGAGGACGCGGCGCGGTTCGTCGTCGCCGCCGGCATTCCGGGGCAGGTGTTCCACAGCCTCGCGGTCGGCGGCTACCTGATCCATGCCTGGGGCGGCGAGCGCGGCGTGTTCATCGACGGCCGCAACGATCCGTACCTGGACGGGGTGCTGGCCGAGTACCTCCGGGCGATCGGCGACCCTGCGGCGTTCGAGGAGACGGTGCGGCGCTACCAGATCGCCGCCGTCCTGTGGCCGCACCAGCGCGCCCTCGAGGCCCGGTCGCTCCTCTCGTACCTGGCGGCCGGCCACGGGTGGGAGCTCGTGCATCTCGACGAGGCGGCGGCGGTCTACCTGCGCGCCGACGTGATCTCGGGGGCGCGTCTGGGGGAGAGGCCGTTCCCTCCCGGGACCGACCGCGGCGGCGTCTACGCGGCCCTGGCGCGCCTGCTCGACGCCCGGCCGTTCGCGGGGCCGCCGATCCGCGAGATCGCCCTGGGAGAGTTCTTCAGCGTCTCGGGCGACCCGGCTGGTGCTGAGTACTTCTACGGCCGGGCGCTCGAGCGGCTCCCCTCGAGCGCTGCCGTCCTGTACGGCCACGCGCTGGCCCTCGAACGGCTCGGCCGCACCGCCGAGGCCCGCGCCGGGTACGAGAGCGCCGTCGCGGCCGATCGGCGCTTCCTGCCCGCGACCGCGGCGCTCGGGGCGATGCTCCTGGACGAGGGACGGCAGGACGACGCCGAGCGCCTGATCGAGACGGCCTGGCGCGGAGGGGAGCGGGGGTCGCGCCTGCTCCTGGCGCGCGCGGAGCTCTTCGATCGGAAGGGGGACGCGCCCGGCGCGCTCGGCGCCTACCGCGACGCGCTCCTGAGGAACCCTCGCGACACCTCGATCCTGCGCGCGCTCGCCCGGTTCTACGTGCGGCGCGGAGAGGCGTCGGCGGCCCTGCCGTTCTACACCGCCGCGGCGGAGGCGGACCCGGCCGATCCGGCGATTGCCCGGGAGATGGCGGAGCTCCTTGATCGGCTCGGCCGCGTCACCGCGGCGCTCGACGTCGTCCGCGACGCCGCGCGCCGCGCGGTCGAGCGCCTCGGCGGGGCAGGGACCGGCGCCTGGGCCGGGACGGCCTCGGGGCGGGACGAGGATCGCCGCCTGCTCCTTCTGGCGGCGGACCTCGAACGGCGCGTCGGGGACGGCGCGAAGGCGACGGACTACCTGGCGGCGCTGTCGCGCGCCGGCCTGCTCACCGGGGGCGGCCCGACTCAGTGAGTGCGGACGAAATCGCGCAGCGATTTTTCCGTTTCGGCGTAGGAAGAGCAGATGTCCTGGAAGTCCGGCTTGTCCACCCCGAGCTGGCGGGGAAGGCGGACGATGGTGAGCTGCCAGCCCCCGGGGGTGTTCTCGAGAAGCGCCTCGTACGATTCCCCCTGGCGGCTTTCGAGGCGGCGGCGGATCGGCCCCTTGGGCTCCGGGCCCGGCGGCGCGGCCTCGGCGGCCGCCCGCGGTTCGGGGGGCGCGGGCTGGGGGCCCGCCGCGGGAGGAGATCCGCCGGCCGGTGAGGCGCCGGCGGCGGCGTGCGCCGCGGCGGAAACGGCGGCGACCACGTTCGTCTCGGTCGCCGCCAGCTTCACCTCGGCGGCCCATTCGGCGTACGCCCGCTTCAGCGTCGGCTCCGGCTGGGTCAGTGCCAGCCCCATCATCCCGATACCGCCGCCGCCCCCTGCGGCGGTCCACATGATCCGGGCGCGCAGGCGGATCGAATGGCGGGGGAACTGCACGAAGACGGTGAGGATCGAGTTGATGGGGAACGACTCGCTGCTCTCGATCTTCATGCCCCCTTCCGAGATGTCGATGACGGCCCCGCCGCACATCTTGGCCTCGGTGCCGAAGCGCGCCGGCAGCCGGCGCACGATCCGCTGCTTGCCTTTCCTCTTGTCCGCGTCCGGGGTCGTGGTCATGCGGGGCTCTCCTCGCACCACCCGGGAATTCTAATGCGCCGCTTCCCGCGGCGCCAGCGCGCGCCGGAAATGTTAACATTCGACCCCGATGCGCGGCGTCCGGATTGACATGGCCCCCCTCCGGCTCCTTGGCGCGGCCGCCTGCGTTCTGGCCGTTCTCGTCACCGGCTCGTGCGGCGGGGGTGGCAAGGACGTGAGCCAGGCCCCGGCCCTGAAGCGGTTCCCCCGGCCCCTGTTCGACGGCCTCTGGCTGGGGATGACACGCGCCGACGCGGCGGCCGCCCACGCCATGCGCCCGTCGCTGACCTCCTCGGGCCGCAACCGGATGGTGTGGATCTACGACCGGCCGGGGGAGTACACCGTCGAGCTGACCTTTGAAGAGAACCGGGCCGACGCGCCGCTGGAGCGAATCGACGTCCACTTCGGCGCCAACCGCGAGGCCTCGGAGCGCACGGTCGCGCTCCTGTCGCGCGCGCTCGGCGATCCCGAGGTGAAGCATCGCAAGGCGGCGACGAACGCCTACGGCGATCACCTGCACGATCAGTACGACACCATCTGGTCGGACTCCGCGCAGTACGTGTTCGTGACGGAGCGCGTGCCGATCGAGGGGCGATCCGGCCGGGCCGACTACTTCGTCACGGTCAAGAAGAAGGAGCTGCTCCCGGGCGGGCCGCCGACCGGGTACGTTCCGCCGCCCCCCCCGAAGGACAAGGATGGGAAGCCGGTCGACGAGTCCTCTTTCTGAGCCGGGCATGAACGACCCTCCCCGCGACCTGGCCGTGATCGGCGCCGGCATCGTGGGGCTGGCGACGGCCGCCGCCGTGCTCCGGCGGTTCCCCGGGCTGCGCGTCGCCGTCCTGGAGAAGGAGCCCCGGGTCGGCGCCCACCAGAGCGGCCGCAACAGCGGCGTCATCCATTCGGGAATCTTCTACACGCCCGGGTCGCAGAAGGCCCGCCTGTGCGTCGAGGGGGCGCGGGCGATGACGCGTTTCTGCGAGGAGCGGGGCCTCCCGCTCCGCCGCTGCGGCAAGATCGTCGTCGCGACGGAGGAGGCCGAGCTGCCGCGCCTCGAGGAGATCCACCGCCGCGGCGTGGCGAACGGTGTTGTGGGGCTGTCCCTCCTGTCCGAGCAGGACATCCGCGCCGTCGAGCCCGCCTGCCGCGGCCTCCGGGCGCTTCACGTTCCCGATGTCGCGGTCACCGATTTCGGAGCGGTGACCGCCGCGCTCGCCGAGGTGGTGGCCGGGAGGGCGGGGGAGATCCGGACCGGCGGGCGGGTCCTCGGGATCCGCCGGCACGCGGACGGGCTGAACATCTCGACGGCCGGCGGGGACCTGGAGGCGCGCTTCGCCGTCAATTGCGCCGGGCTGCACAGCGATCGCATCGCCCGCATGGCCGGCGCCGATCCCGGGGTCGCCATCGTCCCGTTCCGCGGGGAGTACTTCGAGATCGGCATCGCCCGGAGCCGCGCGGTCAACGGGCTGATCTATCCCGTGCCCGATCCGGACCTGCCGTTCCTGGGCCCGCACCTGACGAAGCGACTGGACGGAGGCGTCCTTGCGGGGCCGGGCGCGGTCCTGGCCCTGAAGCGCGAGGGCTACCGCCTCACCGACATCGACCTGCGGGACGTGAAGGAGCTCCTGGGCTTCGGGGGCTTCTGGAGGATGGCGAGACGGAACTGGAGGGCCGGCGTCTCCGAGCTGTGGCGTTCGTTCAACCGGCGGGCGATGGCGGGCGCCCTGCGCCGCATGGTCCCGGGCCTGCGCGAGGACGATTTCCGCCCAGCCGGGTCGGGGGTGCGGGCCCAGGCCGTCGATGCCACCGGCCGGCTCCTGGACGACTTCCGCATCGTCCCCGCCGGCCGGATGGTCCACGTTCTCAACGTGCCGTCTCCCGCGGCCACCGCCTCCCTGGCGATCGGCGAGACGATCGCCGGAATGCTCGCGGCGACGTTCGATTTGCAAGGCGCAGCCTGAGGCCACGCATGGATCTTCAGAGGATCGTACGGCGCATCAAGGAGAAGGGGAACGAGCTGGGGCTCGGGGCGGTCGGCATCGCTTCGATCGCCCCGTCGGAGCACGCGGCTCACCTGGACGATTGGCTGAAGCGGGGGTTCGCCGGCGAGATGCGCTACATGGCTCGCACCGCGGGCGAGCGGATCGATCCGCGGACCCGCTTCCCGTGGGCCCGATCCGCGGTGGTCGCCGCCGTGCCGTATCTCCCGTACCGCGGGGATCGGCAGGCGCAGGCGGGACTGGTCAAGCACGTGGCGCGCTACGCCGCCGGGCAGCACTACCACCGGGTGCTCGGCGAGCGGCTCGCGGCCCTGGCCCGTTTCATCGAGGACGAGGCGCCGGGGGCGCGGGCCCTCGAATACGCCGACACGGGCGCCTTCCTGGAGCGGGAGCTGGCGGCGCGCGCCGGCCTCGGCTGGTTCGGCAAGAGCACCAACCTGATCGGTCCGCGGGGCGACTCCTGGCTGTTGCTGGGGGAGATTCTCACCAGCCTCGACCTGCCCCCGGACGATCCGGTCGCCGACCGCTGCGGCAGCTGCACGGCCTGCATCGACGCCTGCCCGACCGGGGCCATCCCCGAGCCGTACCTGGTCGATTCGACCCGCTGCATCTCCTACCTGACGATCGAGCTGCGGGATCAGATTCCCGCCGCGCGGCGCGCCGACCTGGGAGACTGGGTGTTCGGCTGCGACATCTGCCAGGAGGTCTGTCCGTGGAACCGGAAGACGGAACCGGTGAAGGACGAGGCGTTCCGGCCCGGCCCGCATCTCGAGGGCCGGACGCTCGCGGACCTGGTGCGGCTGGACGAACCGGCCTATGAGGCCGAGTTCCGGCCCGCTGCGCTCGAGCGCCCGCGCCGCCGCGGCCTGGTGCGCAACGCCCTGATCGTGGCGGCCAATACAAAAGACGAGGAGGCCCTGGCGGCCGCGGAAGAGAAGCTGACCGACCCGGACCCGGTCGTGCGCGGGGCGGCCGCCTGGGCGATCGGACGGGCCGGGAGCGGCCGCGGCCGGCGGGCGCTCGAGCGCGCCCGCGCGCGGGAGGACGATGCGGCGGTACGTGACGAGATCGACGCCGCGACTACTGCTTGAGGGCCGGCCCGAAACGGGCGCCGTGCGTCACAGGTCCTTGAATTCCGGCAGGCTGCGGTAGCGATCCATGCGATCGGGGAAGAAGGTCAGGACGGTGGACCCGCCGGCTGCGAGACGGCGCGCCACGGTCATGTTGGTGCCGGACGACGGGCCGACCGGGAAGCCGTTGCGGTTGAGGCGCAGAGTCTCGGCGTGCGCCTCCTGATCGCTGACCAGCACCGCGTCATCCAGCAGGTGCCGGTGACGGCGCACGATCCCCGGGACCAGGCCGTCGCCGATCCCTTCCTGCAGGTGGCAGACCGCCAGGGGATAGTCATGCAGCGGCGGCAGCTTCGGGGGAGGGCAGGCGCGCCCGAACAGCTGCTTGCAGACCAGGGGGCTGGCCTCCGGCTCGACGGCGATGAGCCGGGCTCCCGGGTGGCGCGCCTTGATCGCCCCGCCCGCGCCGACGATGGTGCCGCCGGTTCCGACCCCGGCGACCACCGCGTCGAATCGATCGATCCCCAGCTCGCCGGCCTGCTCGAGCGTCTCGCGGCCCAGCGCCGCCTGTGCCTCGACCCCCGCTTCGTCGTCGAACTGATCGAACAGGAACCTGCCGGGGCCCTCCGCGGCGTACTCGCGCGCGCGGCGGATGGCGCCGACCACGCCGTCCTCCTCGGGTGTCAGGACCAGCCGGGCGCCGTGCCCGCGGATGATCGACTTGCGCTCCTCCGTCATGTTCTCCGGCATGAAGACGACCGCCTCGAGCCCCAGCCGCTCCGCCCAGTAGGCCAGGGCGATGCCGGCGTTCCCCGACGTCGGCTCGACCACCTCGGATCCGCGCGCCAGCGTCCCGTCGGCGAGGCCGATCCGCAGCACGTGGCTCGCCACGCGGTCCTTCACGCTGCCGCTGGGGTTCAGGTGCTCGAACTTCACCCAGACACCGTCGACCCGAGTCAGCGGGGTGCGCGGCAGGACGGCGGACGTCCCGCCGTCGCGTTCCGGATCGTGGAGCGTTCTCGCCGTCATCCCGGCAGACTACCGGCTCGGCTCGCCGAGGGTCAAGGCTCGCGCTCACCGGTTTCGCGAGGTAGAACGTGTCCTCTGGTATTCCGGCGGGCCTTCACCGATACTCTCGCAAGCAGGGAGGGCCTTTCGTGAAACGGCTCCTGGCGATGGTTCTCGGTCTCCTGGCCTGCGGCAGCTTCGTCTGGGTGGCAATCCCGGTCGTCCTCATCCGGCCGTTCGCCGCGCAGACGAGCGCGGGCCTCCAGGTGGCCTATTCCCTGCGGGCCCGCGCCGGCACGCTGACGCTGCTGCTTCTCGTGGCCGGAGTCACGGTCGCCGCGTTTCTCTGGCCGCGCCTGACCTCCTGGAAGGGGCGCGTGCCCGCCTGCCTCGCGGTGGCGGCGCTCGCCGGCTGCGCCTGGCTGGCCCGCCAGAACCACTTCGAGTGGATGTTCCATCCGCTGCCCAGCCTGGCGTTCATCGAGGCCGGCCTGGCGAAACACGTCGCCGACGACGACCTGGTGCTGGGCGTCGTGTCGGCGGGGGAGGGGCGGGCCTACCCGGTCCGGGCCCTGGCCTACCATCACATGGTCAACGACGATGTCGGCGGGGTGCCGATCGTCGCCACCTATTGAACGCTGTGCCACACCGGTCTGGTGTGGAAATCGACGGTGGGCGGACGCAGGCTGCATTTCCATCTCGCCGGCATCAACAACCAGAACTTCATCATGCGCGACGACGAGACCGGCACCTGGTGGCAGCAGGTCTCGGGGATGGCGATCTTCGGCCCCCTCAAAGGACAGAGCCTCGATCCGATGCCCTGGGACGAGGTGACCTTCGCGGTCTTCCGGGCGGAGAACCCGCATGCCGGCGTGCTGCTTCCAGCCAAGGAGTACGAGTCGGACTACGAGTCCGCCGACTGGGAGAAGGAAGTGGACGAGTATCCCACGCCCGGCGAGGCCGACCCGGAGGACCCGCTGAAGCCGCGCGACCTCGTCGTCGGCGTCGCCCTGGGGAAGCAGGCGAGGGCCTACCGTTGGAGCGACCTCGACCCGAAGAGCCCGATCGCCGACGAGGTCGGCGGGACGCCCGTCCTGATCCTGCTGCACCCCGACGGGAAGTCCCTGCGCTGCTTCGACCGGGGCCTGGATGGCGGGACGCTCGAGCTGTTCCTGAGGCCCGGCTCCAACCCGCCGGTCCTCGTCGAAGGGGGGACCGGCAGCGAGTGGGACTTCAGCGGCCTCGCGACGTCCGGCCCCCTGAGCGGCAAGCGGCTCGAGCGCGTGCCGTGCCTGAAGGATTTCTGGTTCGACTGGAAGGCGTACAACCCCGGGACCGGCGTGTACGGCGCGCAGCCGTCGGAGGAGTGAGGCGGCAGGCTCGAGGTTCCTAGGGTTTTTCGGCGAGTCCGCTGCCGAGCTCGAACAGCCAGCCGCCGGTGGGCGTCGCCGGGTAGGTGCTGACCCCCAGGACGATGTCCGAGCCGGCCGGGGCGCGCATCGTCTCGACCACGTCGCCGTGCGCGTCGGTGATGGTGCCGAGGACCGAGCCCTCCTTGACGCGGTCGCCGGGCTTCACGGCCGCGTCGAAGAAGCCGCCGCGGGCGTTCGTGACGATGCGGTAGCCGTCGACGACGGTGTAGAGGGACCGGCGCATCGGGGCGCCGGGCAGGATGCCGGCCTTGCGCAGGAAGCTCCGCACCGCCTCGGCCTGCAGCTTGATGTCCGACGGATCGAGAGGCTGCCCTCCGCCGACCTCGACAAGGAATCCGGGAATCCCCTCGGCGCTGAACACGGTCGAGGCGCTGGTCGCGAAGATCTTCACGCCGTCGCGCCACAGGGTCGGCATGCCGAAGCCGCGCGCCAGGTCGTCCATGCGCTCGTTCGGCACCCCCTCCGTCAGGGAATACAAGATGAACGGGTGCTGGCGGAACCGGTCCCCGCCCGTGTGCAGGTCGACGAAGAAGTCGGCCTTCTCCTTCACCGCGGAGTGGATGGCGGCGGCGACGCGCTCGGTCGCGAAGCGGTCCTTTCCGGGGAACGCGTCTCCGGTGTCCATCAGGTCGTCGAGGTTCGGATTGACCCGCTGCAGCCCCTGGAAGGCGGACGGGTTGCTGATCATCACCGCGATCACCGTTCCCGTCATCGTGGCCGGGTCGAGCCCGCGCACGACATCCTGAAGCGCGCGCGGCCCGCCGTACTCGTCGCCGTGCGTCGCGGCCTGGATCCAGGCGACCGGCCCCGGCTTCTTCCCCGTCGCGATGGTCAGAGGCAGGACGACAGGCGTCCCGTCGGCGTCCTCCGCGACCTTGAGCGCGCCGCGCACCTTCTGTCCCGCGACCCCGCGGGCCGTCCCGACCTCGACCGGCCCCTTCGATGCGGCGGGTCCGGCCGCCCGGGCTGCCGGCGGGGCGAGCACCATCGTCAGGATGACAATCGCCAGCAGGGCGCCGTGCGCAGGCCGAAGATCCATGGTCGTATCCTCCGCGGATGCGGGGATTCTACACAGATCGCTGCCCGCGGCAGGAGAGAAGGTATCGGCGGGTCAGGAGCGGTCGCGGGACCTGTCGGCCCGGCGGTCGGTCCACCGCCCGGACCCATTGAGGAACAGGACCTTCTGGATGCATCGCCTCCAGCCCACGTGGGACAGGGAGGCCACGTGCCAGAACTTGCGGATCGCGGTGGCGATCGCCTCCCCGACCGA
>DATNEZ010000177.1:0-5395 GCA_035606645.1 Binatia bacterium | reverse complement strand
CCCTGCCGGCCTTCTACATCGCCGGGGTGTGGCCCTCGTTCAGCCCGAAGGACGCCTACTGGAAATCGACCGCGCTGATGCTCGTCGGGGCTGTCCTCGGCGTCCTCTTCTGCTCGCTCGTGCGCCGCGTCCTCGTCGAGGACCGCGAGCTGCCGTTCCCCGAGTCGGTCGCCGCCGGCGAGATCCACAAGGCGGGGCAGCGGGGGGCGGAGGCCGCCCGCCACCTGTTCTACAGCATGGCGCTCGGCGCCGGGGCCTTCCTCCTGAGCGTCTTCAAGGTGGTGGCGATCGACAAGGACGTCCCGGTCAAGATGGGGGTCATCGGGACGAGCAAGATCAAGCTGGGGGCGGCCGCCTCCGCGCCCGCCGTCGCCACGGGCGGGGTCACGAATTTCGCCGCCCCGAGCATCTCCCCCGCGTATTTCGGCGTCGGGTACATCATAGGCCCGGAGCTGGCCGCGCTCAATTTCTCCGGCGGCGTGATCGCCTGGGGCCTCATGGTCCCCCTGATCGCCTACCTGCTCGGCCCGGAGCTCAACACCATCCTCCCGGCGGGCTCCAGTCCCGAAGCCTGGGGAGGGACCATCACCGCCGTCTGGCGCTTCATCGTCCGCCCGATCGCCGTGGGGGGCATGCTCGTCGGCACCGCCTACACCCTGTTCATGAGACGCAAGAGCATCTTCGGCGGGCTGGCGAAGGCCTTCTCCGAGCTCAGCGGCTCCGCGAAGTCGCAGGCGGCCGCCAAGCGCACGGAGCGGTACATGAGCTCCAAGGTCATCTTCCTGCTGATCGGACTGTTCTTCATCCTGATGACCGCCCTCTACATGTACATGACCCATCTCGTCGCCGGGGCGATCGTCGCCGCGGTGGTGATGATCGTGGCCGGGTTCTTCTTCGCGACCGTGTCCGGGTACCTCGTCGGGCTCATCGGGTCGTCGAACAATCCGATCTCCGGGCTGACCCTGTCGACGCTGGTGATCGCGGCCCTGCTGATGGTCGGGATGGGGGTCTCGGGGCTGAGCGGTGTCGCGGCCGTGCTGGGAGTGGCGGCCGTCGTCTGCGTCTCCTCGGCGGTCGCGGGAGAGCTCCTCCAGGACTTCAAGGTCGGATACATCCTCGGCGGGACGCCGCGGACGATCCAGATCGTCGAGCTCGTCGCCGTCCTGGCGGCCAGCCTCGTCATGTACTTCCCGCTCCTGGTCCTGCACGAAGGGAACATCAAGGCGGGGGGGACCGGCTTCGGGGACAGGCAGCTGTCCGCCCCGCAGGCCGGGCTGATGGCCGCCCTGGCCCAGGGGATCGTGGGGAAGGAGATGGCCTGGCCGCTGATCGTCATCGGCATCATGCTGGGCGTGGCCATGATCATGGTGAAGGTGAAGAGCCCGATGCTGGTGGCCGTCGGCATGTACCTGCCGCTGGCCACGACCTCCGCGATCTTCGTCGGCGGGATGATCCGCTGGGTCATGGACCGCTTCGCGGAGCGCCGGGGCCTGAACGCCGCCCAGAGAGTGCGCGTCGAAAACGTCGGCATCCTGGCCGCCTCCGGCCTCATCGCGGGGGAGGCGCTCGTCGGCCTCGGTACGGCCACCTGCAACTTCTTCGAGATCCCGCTCCCGGGGCTCTTCGACGAACCCTCCTACATGGCGGGGCTCCTCGTGGCGGCCCTGATCATCTACGTGCTCGTCAAGGTGCCGCTCGACAACGCCGGGCGCGCCGACGAGCCGGCCCCGCCCGCGGCGATGATGTAAAGGAGCGCATGAGCCGATGACCACCCCGGGGGGTGTCGACGGCCAGGCGTCCGGTGCTCCGTCCACCGGGCTCAGGCGCGAGATCGGGCTGTGGGACCTCGTCCTCCTGAACGTCGTCGCCATCGTCGGCCTGCGCTGGTGGCTGACCTCGGCCGGCGGCTACGGCTACGCCGCGATCCCGCTCTGGCTCCTCGGATTCCTCTGCTTCTTCGTCCCCTCCGGCATCGCGGTCGTTCACCTCACGACCCGGCACCCCGAGGAGGGGGGAATCTACGCCTGGACCAAGCACGCCTTCGGGGACAACCACGGCTTCATCTCCGGCTGGTGCCTGTGGACCAACAACCTGATCTACTTCCCCCACCTTTTGATCTTCACGGTGGGCAATCTCATCTTCATGATGGGAGCGCGCTACGCCGAGCTCGAGAACAGCTCGCTCGTGATGGCGCTGGCCTCCCTGGTCCTGTTCTGGATCGCCGTGGGACTGAACGTGCTGGGGATGCGCTACGGGCGCTGGTTGAACAACCTCGGGGCCATCGGGACGTGGGTCCCGGCCGTGCTCCTCGTCGTGCTGGGGGCGGTGGCCCTGTTCAAGTACGGGGCGGCGACTCCGTTCGAATCGTCCGCGCTCATGCCGCAGTTCTCGACCGACACCGTCGTGTTCTTCACCCTGATCTGCTTCGCGTTCTCCGGCCTCGACCTCGGCCCGCTGATGGCGGGGGAGATCATCGAGCCGCGCCGGAACGTCCCCAGGGCGATCTTCATCTCGGGGTTCATCATCACCGTCATCTACGTGCTCGGCACCATCGCGCTTCTGGTCGCCCTGCCCCAGCAGGAGATCGGGATCCTGAGCGGGGTGGGCCGCGCCATCGCGACCGTCCAGAGCCGGATGGGGGTCGGGCTCCTCGCCGGCGCGTCGGCCCTCCTGATCGCGCTCGGCGGCATGGGCGGAATCAGCTCCTGGCTCGCCGGATCGTCGAGGATCCCGTACGTGGCCGGAATCGATCGGTACCTCCCGTCCGCGTTCGGCAAGGTGCACCCGCGTTACGGGTCCCCTCACGTCGCGCTGCTGATCACCGGGGGGATTTCGAGCGTCGTGATCCTGCTGGGATTCATCGGGTCGAGCGTCAAGGAGACCTACGAGCAGCTGGCCCTGTTCACCACGATCGTCTATTTCATCCCGTACCTGTACCTGTTCGCGTCGTTCATCAAGCTGGGGACGGCAGACCGGCTGCCCGGCGTCATCCCCGTCCCGGGCGGACGGGCCGGGACGATCGTCTTCGGGACGGTGGGATTCCTCACCACCGCCATCGCGATCGTGTTCGCCCTCTTCCCGCCTCCCGGCACTCCGGACAAGTTCGAGTACGTGGCCAAGATCCTCGGCGGGTGCGTCCTGCTCCTCGGCCTCGGGTGGATGTTCTACCGGCGGGGCAGGCGGGCGTCCTAGCCCTCCAGGGCGAGACGGACCGCCTCGACCAGCGCCGGGAAGCGGCAGGCGCGCGCGAACTCCTCCTGCGTCATCCAGGCGAAGGCGTCGTGCTCCTCGGAGAGGACCACGTCGCCCGATTCGGAGACGCCCCTGTAGACGACCACGACCATGTCCTCGAGGTTGCGCTTCGCCTGGTAGGCGGCGACGGGGCGGGGCTCGATCGCGATCTCGAGCCCGCACTCCTCGCGCGACTCGCGCCTCGCTGTAACCAATGGCTGCTCTCCGGGATGCACGCGCCCGGAGAGCGCCTCCCACGCCCCGGCCCCGGCGTCCTTCGCCGGGGAGCGCCGCATCGCCAGGACGCGATCGCCGCGCCTCACCACGACCGCCACCGCGACGACGAACCGGGCCGAGTCGCTCATGAACGGTCCTCACGCATGGGGGCCGGTCCGCCGGGCGCCACCCGATAGTCGGCCAGAAGCGGCGGCCTCGAGTCCGGCGCCTCGAGCAGCCGGAGCGCCGCCTCGATCACGGCCGTCTGGCGCGCGGGATCGCCTGGCGCGTCGAGCGGGTAGCCGTGCCGGAACGGCACGCACAGGGCGCGCGGCGGGCGGACCCGCTCGGCGACGCGGCGCAGCAGCTGGATCGCCACGGTCGCGATCCCCTGCCGCTCCAGCTCGGCCGCCACCAGGCCGACCGCCTGGGTGCACATCGGTCAGACCGGGATGAGCAGGGCGACGTCGACGCCGTCTTCCGAGAGAGCGCGCGCCGCACGCGGGGCCGAGTCGCGCACCAGCCTCCCCGGGGCGGTGATCGAGCCCATGAACGACAGGTGCCGGCGGTTCAGCGAGCCGATCCGGCCGGCGGCGAGAAGCTCGCGCGCCCGGTCGAGCGGCAGCGCGAGATTCGGGTCGCTGCGGATCCCCTGGTGATCGAACGAGCGGCTGCGGTGCGTGTCGACGAGCGACGCCGCGTCCGCGTCGGAGGGGATGTCCCGGAACGAGACGTCCCCGCCGCGGACCGCCGCGTCGAACGGCTCCTGGCCGGGAAGGACGAAGCCGGCGCTCGAGACCAGGGCCAGCCTGCAGACGGCGAGGGGCTTGCGGAGAGGCGACCAGGGGACCGGGTCGATGCGTCGCCACGGATAGGCCTTCAGGAACAGACGGACCGCGAGCGGGAACTCGGCCAGGTCACCCACCCGCGGGCGTACCCTTGAGGTGCTGGTCCAGGAACGCCAGGATCGCCCGGTAGCCGACCAGCTCGTTCTCTTTCTTCTGGAAGCCGTGCCCCTCGTCCGGGAAGACGACGTACTCGACCGGCACGCCGTTGGCGCGCACCGCCTTGACGATGTCGTCCGATTCCGGCTGCAGGACGCGCGGGTCGTTGGCCCCCTGCAGGACGATGAGCGGGGTCTTGATGTTCGCCGCGTGGAACAGCGGGGAGATGCGGCGCAGCCGCTCCCCGTCGGTCTTCGGGTCCCCCAGCTCGGCGTACAGCGCCTCCCGGAAGGACTCCCAGTACGGGGGGATGCTCTCCAGCGTCCGCACCCAGTTGGCGACGCCGAACAGGTCGACGCCGACGGCGAACGTCCCCGGCTTGAACGCCAGGGCCGCCAGGACCATGTAGCCGCCGTAGCTCCCTCCGAGAATGCCGATCCGCTTCGGATCGACCCAGCCGTTCTCGGCGAGCATCTTGCGGCAGGCGACGACGTCCCCGAGGTCCGCCTCGCCGTGCTTCCGATCGTCCATGGCAAAGAAGGTCTTGCCGTAGCCGCTGCTGCCGCGGTTGTTGATGTCGAGCACCGCGTACCCGTGGTTGACGAGATACTGGATCAGGCCGCTGTATCCGATCTGTGCCTGCCCGCCGGGCCCGCCGTGGACCGTGACGATGGCCGGCACGGGATGACGCTTCGAGGCGCCGTGCGGCCGGTACAGCAGGCCGGGGATCGGCAGGCCGTCGTACGAGGGAAAGCGCACGACCTCGACCTCGGCCAGGTTCTTCGGGTCGATGCGCGGATTGAGCGAGCGGGTCAACCGGAGCGGTGCGCCGCCAGCGAGGTCCATGGCGTAGAGATCGCGCGGCGAGAGACTGTCGCTGGCGTGGAACGCCAGGCGGGACTCGTCGCGCGAGAAGGTGACCGCCCGGATCGTCCCCACGGGCAGGTCCGGCAAGGGGACCGGGCGCATCGAGGTGGCCTCGAACAGCCGGATCTCGGTCCGCG
>DATNEZ010000159.1:0-2751 GCA_035606645.1 Binatia bacterium | reverse complement strand
GGGGACCTGCTGATCAAGGATGGGAAGATCGCCGCCATCGGCGCCCGGATCGACGCGCCGCGGGGGGCGCGGGTGATCGACGCGACCGGACGCTACGTCATGCCGGGGATCATCGATACGCACTCCCACATGGGGGTCTATCCCTGGCCGGGCGTGGAGGCCAACAGCGACGGCAACGAGCTGACCGACCCGATCATGCCGTCGGTGCGGGCGGTGGACTCCGTCTGGGCGGAGGACCCCGAGTTCGAGAGGGCCCGCGCGGGCGGCGTCACGACGGTGCAGATCCTTCCGGGGAGCGGCAACCTGATCGGCGGCGAATCGGCGGTGGTCAAGCTGAGGCCCTCGGCCGACGTCACGCGGATGCTCTTCGCGGGCGCGCCGCGCGGCATCAAGATGGCGCTCGGCGAGAACCCCAAACGGGTGTACGGCTCCCGCACCAAGTCCCCCTCGACGCGCATGGGCAACATGGCGGCGTTCCGGGACGCCTTCAACGCCGCGCGCAACTACAAGTCCAAGTGGGACGCCTGGCGCGCCAAGAAGGAGGCGGACCGCGGGACCCCGCCCGACCGCGACCTGAAGCTCGAGACGCTCGTGGACGTCCTGGAGGGGAAGGTCCTGGTGCACGTCCACAGCTATCGCAAGGACGAGATCCTGATGTTCCTGAAGATCGCCGACGAGTACGGCTTCAAGGTGGCCTCCTTCCAGCACGGTCTCGAGGCCTACAAGATCGCCGACGAGCTGAAGCGGCGCGACATCGCGGTCGCCACCTTCGCCGAGTGGTGGGGCTACAAGGTGGAGGCCTGGGACGGCATCCCGCACAACGCGGCGCTCCTGGCCAGGAAGGGGGTGCGCGTCAGCATCCATTCCGACTCGGGGACCCTGGTGCAGCGTCTCTACGCGGAGGCCGCGGTGGCGGCGCGCTACGGCCTGTCCGAGGAGGACGCGCTCAAGGCCATCACCCTGAACGCCGCCTCGACCCTCGGGCTTCAGGACAGGATCGGCTCCCTCGACGTCGGCAAGGACGCCGACATCGCCATCTTCACGCGGCACCCGCTGGACGCCTACACCCTCGTCGCCATGACGCTGATCGACGGCGCCGTGGTGTACGACCGCGGGCCGATCCCGACCCCCTCCGGCCTGCCGGCCTCCCCCGCGCCGCCCAAGGGCCCCTCGGGCCCGCCCCCCGCCGAGCTGGTCCCGGCGGCGGATCCGGTCAACGAGTCGGGTCTCTATGCCTACGTCGGCGCCCGGGTGAACACCATGGCCGGTCCGCCCATCGACAACGGCACGGTGATCGTCGAGAACGGGACCATCAAGGAGGTCGGCGCCGGGATCAGGCCGCCGGCGCGGGCGACGATCATCGACGCGAAGGGGCTGCAGATCTTTCCGGGGTTCATCGAGCCGCACACCAGCCTCGGGCTCTCCGAGATCGACCAGGTGCAGGTCATGCGGGACGAGGACGAGGGGACCGATCCGGTCGCCCCGCAGCTGCGGGCCATGGACGGCTATTACACGGAAAGCGAGCTGATCCCGGTCGCCCGGCTGCACGGCCTGACCGCCGCCTTCTCGTCGCCGGGCGAGGGGGACGTCTTCGCGGGGACCGGGGCGATGGTGCATCTCGACGGCGGCACGCCGGACCAGGTGATGGTGCGCGACGGCGCGGCCCTCGTCGTCAACCTCGGCGAGACCCCGAAGGAGCGCTTCGGCGCCCGCAACCAGAGCCCCGCGACGCGCATGGGGACCGCCGCCGTCGTGCGCGACGCGTTCACGAAGGCCCGGGACTATCGCGCCAAGTGGACGGAGTACGAGACGAAGCGCAAGGAGACGGGGGCGAAGAGCGCCGCCTCGGGCAAGGACAAGAAGGATGGAGGTCCGCCCTCCCCTCCCGATCGGGACTTGAAGCTGGAGGCGCTCCTGCCGGCCCTGGCCGGCACGATGCCGGTCTTCGTCCGGGCGCACCGCGTGGACGACATCCTGACCGCCGTCCGCCTGGCGGAGGAATTCAAGCTGAGGCTCGTCATCAGCCACGGCACCGAGGCGTACAAGGTCGCCGACCTCCTGGCGTCGCGGAAGATCCCGGTCGTGGTCGGGCCGATCACCGTCCAGCCCGAGCGCATCGAGACCCTCGGGGCGATCTACGACAACGCCGCCCGCCTGTCGCGCGCCGGCGTGACCCTCGCCATCCAGACCGGCGAGTCCCTCAACGCCCGCATGCTGCCGTACGAGGCCTCGCTCGCGGTCGCCTACGGCCTCCCCTGGGAGCAGGCGATCCGCGCCCTGACCGTCAACCCCGCCGAGATCTTCGGCGTCGCCGACCGGATCGGGAGCCTGAAACCCGGCCTCGACGCCGATTTGATCGCGACCGACGGCGATCCGCTCCAGCCTTTGGCGCGGCTGCGCCATCTGATGATCAAGGGGCGCCCGGTGCCTTTGACCAGCCGTCAGACGGCGCTGTACGAAACCTGGCGGCGATGATCGATCCCGTCTGCGGCATGCAGGTCGATCCCGACCGCGCCGCGGCGAAGCTCGAGCACGACGGCAGGACCTATGCGTTCTGCTGCGACGGCTGCCGGGACCTCTTCCGCGCCGACCCGGCGAAGTACCTGGCGACCCCCGCCCGGACCGACGGCGGTCCGCACGCGGCCCACGGGCACGCGGCCCGGCCGCAAGGGTCTCCGACCCAGTCGGCGCGGCACGATTCGGCGCGGGCGGCGCGATTCACCTGCCCGATGCATCCCGAGGTCGTCCGCG
>DATNEZ010000112.1:0-4415 GCA_035606645.1 Binatia bacterium | reverse complement strand
TGATCACGCGCCGCCTGGAATGGGTGCTGATCGGCGCGGTGACGTTCGCGGCCGTGCGCGTGGTCGTGACGCTCGGGTACTTCGCCGGGGAGTTCAGGGACGAGCTGCGCCCGGGCCGCCGGGCGCTCATGGAGCAGCTCGCGTACGCCCTGCCGTTCGGGACTGCGGTCCTGCTCGAGACGATCCAGGGGAACGTGCATCAGTACGTGGTCTCGGCGCGCTTCGATGCCGCGACCTTCGCCATCTATGCGGTCGGCTGCCTGCAGGTCCCGTTCGTGGATTTCGTGGCGGGTCCCGCCGGGAACGTGATGATGGTCCGCATGGGCGAGCGGATCGCGGACGGAGAGCGGGGATCCGTCCTGCAGCTGTGGCACCAGACGACGCTGCGCCTCGCGCTGATCTTCCTCCCGCTGACGGCGCTGCTCCTGGTTCTGGGGCGCGACCTGATCGTCGTCCTGTTCACGCCGGCGTACGCGGCGAGCGTGCCGATCTTCCTGGCCTGGACCTTGTCGATCCTCTTCCCGGTGATGCAGACCGACGGCGTGCTGCGGGTCTTCGCCAGGACCCGCTTCCTGCTCCTGGTGAACGTCGTCCGCCTTCTGCTGATCCTGGGATCGATTTCCTGGTTCCTTTCGACCTTCGGGCTCATGGGGGCCGTCCTGGTCACCCTCTCCAGCATGGTCGTCGCGAAGGGACTGATGCTGTTCGACATGTGCAGGCTCCTGAAGGTGAATGTGCGCCGGCTTCTGCCCTGGGGCGGCCTCGCCACGACGGCCGGCCTGGCCATCGCCGCCGCGGCACCGGCATGGCTGGTCATGAAGGCTCTCGACCGCCATCCTCTGGCGGGGCTTGCCGCCGCGGGGATGACCTACGCGTCCATCTACCTGACGGTGCTCGCCGTAGTCCACATGCGGCGGCGCGCAGCCGGCGGACCCGTCGAGACCCTTCGGGTCGTGCGCGCCGAGGGAGGGTAGTCCCGCCCATGTGCGGCATAGCCGGGATCGTCAATCTGGACGGCGGACCCGTCGTTCCGGAAGACGTCCGGCGCATGTGCGACGTCATGCGCCACCGTGGACCGGATGACGATGGGCTCTACCAGGGCGCCTCCGCCGGGTTGGGTATGCGGCGTCTGAGCATCATCGATCTAGAGACCGGCCGTCAGCCGATCCACAACGAGGACCGGACGGTCTGGGTGGTGCTGAACGGCGAGATCTACAACTTCCGCGAGATCCGGAAAGACCTGGAGTCGAGAGGGCATGCGTTCTACACCCACACCGACACGGAGACCATCGTCCACCTCTACGAGGAGTATGGCGATCGCTGCGTCGATCACCTGCGCGGCATGTTCGCATTCGCGCTCTGGGACGAAAAGCAGCGCCGCCTTCTCCTGGCCCGCGACCGTCTCGGAGTGAAGCCGCTGTACTACGTCGAGATCGGCGGGCGGCTCGCGTTCGCCTCCGAGCTCAAGGCTCTCCTCGAGCTGCCGTACGTCGAGCCGGAGATCAACTGGCGGGCGGCGTCTCACCTGTTCACGTTTCTCACGACGCCGGCCTCCGACAGCATCGTCCAGGGGGTCCGCAAGCTCCCCGCCGGGCACCTCCTCGTCGCCAGGCCCGGCCAGGGGGCGCGGGTCCTTCCCTACTGGGACGTGCGTTTCAACCCCGTCCGGGGCCGGAGCGCCGGCGACCTCGCCGGGGAATTGCGCTCCCTCGTGGACGAATCGGTGCGGCTGCGGCTGGTGAGCGACGTACCGCTGGGGGCCTTCCTGAGCGGCGGGCTCGACTCGAGCGCGGTCGTGGCGACCATGGCGCGCCACATGCCGGGCCCGGTGAAGACCTTCACCATCGGCTTCACGGACCAGGCGTTCGACGAGAGCGCGCACGCCCGGCGTGTCGCCCGGCAATTCGGAACGGAGCACCACGAGATTGTCCTCGAGCCCGGGGTGGTCGACATCGTCGAGGACATCGCCTGGCACCTCGACGAGCCGTTCGGCGACTCCTCGGCCATCCCCACCTACATGGTGTCGCAGCTGGCGGCGAAGCACGTCAAGGTGGTGCTCTCGGGCGACGGCGGAGACGAGCTGTTCGCCGGCTACGACAGATACCTCGTCGAGGCGCGCAGGCGCGCTCTCCGGCTCCCCGGGCCGGCGCGCAGAATGGTCGGCGCTGCGGCGGCACTCTTGCCCCGGGGGATCAAGGGCCGGAATTTCCTGCGCAACCTGGCGCTCGACGGACCGCACCGCTACCTGGACGAATCGACGCTTTTCCGCCGCGACGACCTGGAGCGCCTGCTCATGCCCGAGGTCCTCGGCCGCATGGCGGAGGGGGATCCCTGGAGCGAGGAGCTGGGCTACCTGGCGCGGGGGGGCAGCCACTGGCTGTCGGCGGCCCGCTACATGGACATGAAGGCCTACCTGCCCCTGGACATCCTCACCAAGGTGGACCGGATGAGCATGGCGCACTCGCTGGAAGCGCGCGAGCCGCTCCTGGACCATCGGCTGGTCGAGTTCGCGGCAAGGATCCCGCCCGAGATGCTGCTGCGCGACGGCACGACGAAATGGATCTTCAAGGAGGCGATGCGGGGCATCCTGCCCGACGACATCATCGACCGGCCCAAGCAGGGATTCGCCGTCCCCCTCGGCCGCTGGTTCAGGGGGAAGCTCGGCGGATTCGTCCGCGACCTGCTCCTGACGAAGCGCAGCCGCGAGCGGGGGATCTTCAATCCCGCGGCAGTCGAGCACCTGGTGCAACGCCACGAGGCCGGGCGCCCGCTCGACCTGCACCTCTGGACGCTGCTCTCTTTCGAGCTGTGGTGCCGTGCCTTCGTGGACGCCCGCCCCTTGCGGCAGAGAGAGGTCGCATGCGCGTCGCTCTGATCGCGTCGGGCCCCGGTTCGCTGGGCGGACAGGAGGTCCAGGCGGCGGCGCTCCAGGACCGCCTGCGGGAGGAGGGACACCAGGTCATCCGGATTCCCATCGATCCCCGGTTTCCCCGGCCCTTGTCGTGGGTGCGCCGGTGGCCGTACGCCCGCACCCTGCTCAACCAGGCCATGTACCTTCCCTCTCTCAGACGCCTGCGCGAGGTCGACGTGGTGCACATCTTCTCCGCATCCTTCTGGTCGTTTCTCCTTGCACCGGCGCCTGCCATCTCGGCGTCGCGTCTCTTCGGGAAGCGGGTCGTCCTGCACTACCACAGTGGCGAGGCGGAGGAGCACCTGGCGCGCTGGGGCCTGCTGGTCCATCCATTCCTGCGCCTGGTCGACGACATCGTCGTTCCGTCCGAATACCTGCGGAAGATCTTCGCGCATCACGGCCACCGGGCGCGCGTCATCCGCAACATCGTGGACACGGCGCGCTTCCGCTACCGTGAGCGGCCTCCCCTGAGGCCGCGCTTCCTGTCCGCCCGCAACCTCGAGCCCCACTATCGCGTGGACGTGACGATCCGCGCCTTCTCCCGGTTGAAGATGCGCTACCCGGGGGCCACGCTGACGGTGGCCGGATCGGGAAGCCAGGAGAAGCACCTGAAGGGCCTGGTGACCGCGCTCGGAGCGGAAGGGGTGCGCTTCGCCGGGGCGGTCGATCCGCTGCGGATGCCGGAGCTGTACGAAGAGGCGGACATCCTCCTGAACGCCTCGGTGGTCGACAACCAGCCGGTGTCGGTCCTGGAGGCCTTCGCGGCCGGGCTCCCGGTCGTGTCCACCGCGACCGGCGACCTGGCCAACCTCATCCGCCACCGCACGACCGGCCTGCTGGTGCCTCGCGAGGATCCGGAGGCGATGGCCGACGCCGCGTCCTATCTACTGGGGAACCCGAACCGGGCCCTGTTGATCGCCCGGAGCGCCAGGCAGGAGGCGGAGAAGTTCCGCTGGGAGAGCGTGCGGAGCTCCTGGCTCGCGGTGTACGCAGGCCGACCGTCATGAGGCTGGAGCGCTTGTCGGGAATGGGATTGCAGGAGCTGGCGAGCCGCGGGCGGCAGGAGGCCGCGAAATGGCTGGATCGCCTGCCGGCCATCAGGTCCCTGACCGCGTCGCGTCGGTCGGGGGACGGGTTGGAAGAGACGCTGGCATGGGCTTTCCAACGATTCAACGAGGAGGCCCCGGGCCGGTTCTTCGCAGGCGTCGCGAGCGACGGGATAGAGCACCGACTCGATCGATGTCTGCCGCCTGCCCGCCTGCCCTTGCTGGAGGCGGCCGAGGCGATCGGTCGCAAGCGGTTCGACCTGCTCGGTTACCGCGAGCTGTCCTTCGGCGATCCGATCGATTGGCGCCTCGACCCGGTCTCGGGGCGGCGGGCCCCTTTCGCCCACTGGAGCCGGATCGATCTCCTGGACTCGGAGACGATGGGCGACCCCAAGGTGATCTGGGAGCTGAATCGGCACCAGTGGCTGGTGACACTCGGGCAGGCCTATCGCCTGGAC
>DATNEZ010000095.1:0-3286 GCA_035606645.1 Binatia bacterium | reverse complement strand
CGCCCTGGTGTGATCGGCAGCACCCGGCAGGTTGTCGTCTACGCGTTCGGCGGCCCCGTCGACCTGCGCAAGGGCTTCGATGGTCTGAGCGCTCTCGTGACCCATGGTCTGCGACGTGACCCGCTCTCGGGCGATCTGTTCGTCTTCGTCAGCCGCACGCGCAAGAGGGCCAAGGTGCTTCTGTGGGACGGCACCGGATTGTGCATCGACTGTGGCTCGACTTGACCACGAAGAACGCCTGAAGGGTGTAGCGTTTTACGAGTCATCAATAGTTGTACGTCCTCTTATGCTTCGGGCACCGCGCGAGCCAATTGTACTTCGGCACGCCGCCCATAGCTTATTCGATTGCTCTTAGATTGCGTGGGCTATGCTGCACTCGTCGATCCGCGCACACTGCGAAGCGCTGGCGTGTTGCTTCGTTCGAATCAGCAGATGTCTGGTCGCCTGAAGTCTCAGGCAGCCACCCGCCAGGCTTCTCGCGGTAGGCTGAACCCATCCAATCGCCTGAACCGAAGCGTCTCTAATGGTGCGACTCGGGCCCCCGAATCCAACCCACATGATCTGTTGATGCTTGTGACCCACTTCGGGGAAGTGCCTGGTGGCAGGGAAGTTCTATTTGGCCAGGGAGCCGCAGGCCCCTGAAGACGGTGCCACTTACCGCTGCGGGGACTGGATCGCTGCCCTGCGGAACAGAACGCCGGTGGGGGAGCTGAACAGGTAGGCCGCCGGCCCCGCCTCCATATAGCCCAGCCGCACCATCTCCTGCAGCGTCTGCATCGCTTCGTCGCGGCCGCAGGCGAGCCTGAGAGCCACGTCCTCGGCGACCATCCGGGAGTCCTCCGCCGGGGCAAGCAGCGTCAACAATTCGAGACAGCGCCGGTGCAGGATCAGCCGGTCGGTCTGGCCGATCCGGAGATCTCGCACCAGCGCGGCGGCCAGGATGGCGGCGGCGCGGCCGGCGAGCGGGTCGGTGCATTCGAGGAAGATGTCGAAGCGGTCGAGGCGGCCGGCGTGGGCGCAGGTGGCGCCGCTGCAGCGCGGGACGCGGGTGACTCCGACGATGAGCTCGATCGCCACGTGCTCGATCAGGTGGGCGAGGTTGAGGCCGTCGCGCTCTTCAGGCGCGCCGTCGGCCGGAACGCTCGAGACGGTGCCCGCCAGCCGGTGAGCGCCGTTCAGGAACCTGCGCAGAGAGCCGCCGGCGCCGCAGTCGTGATCGAGAAGCCGGGGGCAGAACTCGAGGAGCGCCTTGGTCTCCTCGACGCCCAATGGGCCGGGCCGCTTCCTCAGGCCGAGCCCCACGTCGATGGTCAGGCGGACGCGCGGCACGCCGGGAGTGAATCCGGGATGCAGGGAGACGGCTTCGGGAAACGGACCGACCGCGACGTCGCGGATCAGGATGGTGTCCGGGCGAACCTCTTCGGCGGGCGGATCCGCCGGGTCACCGGCCCGCCTCCCGGCCGAAGCGCGGCCGCGAAGCTTGTCGCGGAAGGGGCGGAGCAGCTCGTCGGTCACGGTCTCCTCGTCGGCGCCCCGATCAGCGCTTGAGCGCCGGGTTGTCCAGGTCCAGGGTCCCCTGCAGGACGACGCGGTATTCGCCGGTCTCGCGGTCGAGCAGCTCGACCTGAGCCACGGCGCTGACGGAATGGACGATCAGGTCGCCGACCTTGGCCCCGAGGGTCGCGGGCGAGGTGGGCGAGGCCTCGAGGCTCGGTAGATCTTGAAGCCGGAAGCGCGGCATGACGCGGTCTCCTCGATGGCGTACGGTGCGTTCAGGTCCGGTCGAACGGTGTCTTCTCGAGATCGAGCGTCCCCAGCAAAACGAGTCGGTACTCGCCGGTCTGGGGGTTGACCGACTCGATCTGCACCCGCGCCGAGGTCGAGCTGATCAGCATCTCCCCCAGCTTGGTCCTGAGGGAGGCGGCCGACGTGGGGGCCTTCTCGAGAAGCGTGAAATCGTCGAGCTGGAAACGGATCATTCGCCTGCCCTCCTCTCGGGCACCGCGCCCGGGCCGAGGCTGCACGGCACGACGCGGCGGTAGCGCTGTTGAGCGATCTCGATCGGGATCCGGGCCAGGTCCCTCTCGAGACCTTTTTCGATCTCGTCCACCAGGTTGTTCAGGATGGTCGCGCCGGTCGCGCCGGTGCGCATGGGCGCGATCCCTTCGATGACCGGCGTGATCCCTCCTTCGTGGGAGGGGGACAGAAGCTCGGACATCTCGAGATGGGACACGGTCCCCCGCGGCTCGGCCATGTCGCTCGGAGCAACCGAGGCCGCGACGCGCGGGGCGACGGGCGCCTCGGTCCGCGGAGTGGCGCTTGCGGCGGCGCGCGGGGCATCTGAAGCGACGCGGTCCGCCGGGATGGGCGTCTCCTTCGCGATGGCGCCGCGGAAGTGGGGCAGCGGCGGCAGCGGAATGCGCTTCATCGTTCCGGCGCCGGGGCCGGCGGGTGACTGGGACGGGGGACGAGGCTGGCGATTAGTGGCCATCGTGCTTTCTCCTGCGCGGCGAGGCGGCCGGAGGCTGCGTTTCAGGCTTGCGGCCTGTGGAGGGCTGAGTTGAATCGGCAGGGCGTCCGAAGGTCCAGAACGAGCCGGATATCATCGCCGGGCGGGCCGGCGTCTCGATCGGTGCGGCATCGGCGGCCTTGGACCGCCCGGGGTCCGAGGGCCGGGCCGAGTCGCGCCCCGCCGCGCCGGAGGCACCCGCCGGGGCAGGGGAGCCGCTCAAGGCGGACGCGTCCGCCTCGACGGGATCCAGGATGGTGTCGGAGACGGTGAAGGCGAGCCGCCCGTCGGGTTGATGGGAGCTCAACCCCATCCATGACACGAGCGCCACGTCGTCGACGAACGGGTCCCCCTCGTCGGGGAACGTGTCGCGGAGCGCCGACGCAGACGATGGAGCAGTCGCTGCCGTCGAAGCGGCCGCAGCGGCAGCAACGGCCGTGGCGGTCGGGACAGTCGCGGCAGACGGGGAGAGCGCAGCCGGCGAAGCGGGCTCGGCCGGCGGCGGCACCGGCGGCGCCGTAGGCTTGATCGGCTCGACCGCGACACGCGGCTCGATGCGCTTGCGGGGACTCGGCCTGGCGGGCCGACGCTCCTCCCGGACCTCGGGCTCGGGCGGGGTCGAGGCCTCCATCAGCATGTCCGATTCATCCTGCTCCACAGGTTTCGACCGGGCCGCGGATTCTGATTTTGGAGCGGGCGGCTGCGCCGCGGGCTCCTTGCGCGCCGCGGTCGCCGGCCCCGGGGACTCCTCGACCACGATGGAGACGCGCCGCGCGA
>DATNEZ010000086.1:0-2322 GCA_035606645.1 Binatia bacterium | reverse complement strand
CGCGGAGATCCAGACCTTCGAGCACGATGTCCTGGTCATCGGGGCGGGGGGCGCGGGTCTTCGCGCCGCCATCGAGTGCTCGGCGCGCGGGCTGAGCACGGGCCTCATGTGCAAGTCGCTCCTGGGGAAGGCCCACACCGTCATGGCCGAGGGGGGCGTGGCGGCGGCGCTGGGGAACGTGGATCGCCGCGACAGCTGGAAGGTCCACTTCCGGGACACGATGCGGGGCGGCAAGTTCCTCAATCAGTGGCGCATGGCGGAGCTGCACGCCAAGGAATCGCCCGACCGGGTGCGCGAGCTGGAGGAGTGGGGAGCGGTGTTCGACCGCACCCGGGACGGCCTCATCAGCCAGCGCAACTTCGGAGGCCACCGGTACCCGCGCCTCGCCCATGTCGGCGATCGGACCGGCCTGGAGATCATCCGCACGCTCCAGGATCACGCGGTGCACAAGGGGTTCGGCATCTACATGGAGTGCACCGCGCTCGACCTGATCCTCGACGGCGGGCGCATCGCGGGGGTGCTCGGGTACTGGCGCGAGTCGGGCCGCTTCGTCCTCTTCCGGACGCGCGCCGTGATCCTCGCGACCGGCGGAGGGGGCAGGGCGTGGCGCGTCACGTCGAACTCCTGGGAGTACACGGGGGACGGCACCGCCATGGCGTACGAAGCGGGGGCTGAGCTGATGGACATGGAGTTCACCCAGTTCCACCCCACCGGCATGGTGTGGCCCCCTTCGGTCCGCGGCATCCTGGTGACCGAGGGGGTGAGAGGGGACGGCGGCGTCCTGTTGGACAGCAAGAAGGAACGGTTCATGTTCCGCTACATCCCGGAAAAATTCGCGTCGGAGACCGCGTCCACCGAGGAGGAGGCCAACCGCTGGCTCGCCGGCGACAAGCAGGCCCGGCGGCCGCCCGAGCTCCTGACCCGCGACGTCGTCGCCCGGGCGATCACCCAGGAGGTCAACGAGGGGCGAGGGTCGCCGCACGGCGGCGTCTTCCTCGACATCGCGTCGCGCCAGCCGGCCGAATTGATCCGGAGGAAGCTCCCTTCCATGTATCACCAGTTCAAGGAGCTGGCGGAGGTGGACATCACGCGGCAGGCGATGGAGGTCGGTCCGACGCTCCACTACTTCATGGGGGGCGTGCGGGTCGACCCCGACACGCAGATGACCTCGGTGCCCGGCCTGTTCGCCGCGGGGGAGTGCTCGGCGGGCATGCACGGCGCGAACCGCCTGGGCGGGAACTCGCTCTCCGATCTCCTGGTGTTCGGTCGTCTCGCGGGGGTCGGGGCCGAAGAGTACGTGAAGGGACCCGGCGCCGCGCCGCGCGTCGACGACGATCAGGTGCGGGCGGCCGTCCGCCGCGCGACCGTTCCGCTCAACCGCGAATCGGGCGCCAACCCCTACCTGGTGCACGAAGATCTTCAAGCGGTCATGGGCCGGTACGTCGGCATCGTGCGCACCGAGGCGGACCTCCAGACGGCCCTGAAGGAAATCGATCGGCTCAAGACGGACGCGGCGACGGTGAAAGCCGCCGGCGCGTCGCAGTACAACGCCGCGTGGCACGAGGCGCTCGATCTGCGCTCGCTCCTGATCACCGCCGAGGCGGTCACGCGAGCCGCCCTGGTGCGGCAGGAGAGCCGGGGGGCCCACACCCGCGTCGACTATTTCGGCGAGCGCGAGGACTGGCAGAAGGTGAACGTCGTCGTGCGCAAGGGGGCGGGCGACGCCATGGAGACCCGGGTCGTGACGCGGCCCGAGCCGCCCGCGGAGCTCGCGGCGATCGCCAACGCCTCCATCGAGGACCTGGAGGCCGGCCGTGTCTGAGCGCATCTTCCGGGTCTGGCGCGGCACCGCCGCCGGCGGCTCGTTCGTCGAGCACCGCATCGAGGTGGACGAAGGGATGGTCGTGCTCGACGTCCTGCACCGCATCCAGGCGAAGCAGGCGAACGATCTGGCGATCCGCTGGAACTGCAAGGCGGGGAAGTGCGGCTCCTGCAGCATGGAGATCAACGGCCGTCCCCGGCTGGCCTGCATGACCCGGATGAACCTGTTCGCCGAAGGGGAGGCCGTCACGGTCCAGCCGCTGAAGACCTTCCCGGTGGTCAAGGACCTGGTGACCGACGTCTCGTGGAACTTCGAGCAGAACAAGCGCATCCCGCCCTTCCGGCCGCGGCCCCGGGACGCGGACGGGCAGCACCGCATGCAGCAGGCGGACGTGGACCAGGTGCAGGAGTTCCGCAAGTGCATCGAATGCTATCTGTGCCAGGATGTCTGCCACGTACTGCGCGATCAGTCGCGCAAGGACGCCTTCGTCGGGCCGCGGT
>DATNEZ010000063.1:0-3781 GCA_035606645.1 Binatia bacterium | reverse complement strand
TGTCGATCGTCATCGCCGGCTCCTTGCAGACCGAGCCCGCCGGAACGCGCCCCGGACCCCAGAAGATCGTCGACTCGCGACAGCCGCCCTCGAACATCGTCCCTTTGCCTTCCCGCAGCGGACCGGCCGAGCCGGCGTGCTCGCCATAGCTCAGCCAGGGCCCGTTGTCCGACGTGAAGAGCAGCAGCGTGTCCTTCTCGAGACCCTGCTTCCGGATCGCGTCCACGATCTGTCCCACCGACCAATCGACTTCCATCATCACGTCGCCGAAGAGGCCGGCGCCGCTCTTGCCGCGGAACTTGTCGGACACGTGGAGGGGGACGTGGACCATGCTGTGGGGCACATAGAGAAAGAACGGCCGCTCGCGGTTCTTCTCGATGAAGGCGACGGCCCGCTCGGTGTACCAGGTCGTGAGCTGGTTCTGGTCCTCGTGGGTGACGGCGGCCGTGACGACCTCGTTCTTCTCGATCAGGGGGAGATCGGGGAAATTCCTGGCGGTCGGGTGGAGGGGCCACATGTCGTTGGAGTAGGGGAGTCCGAAGTAGTCGTCGAAGTCGTGCTGGAGGGGGAGGAATTTGCGGGCATCGCCCAGGTGCCACTTCCCGTAGCAGGCGGTCGCGTAGTTCTTTTGCCGGCAGATCTCGGCGAGCGTGACTTCGGCCTCGTGGATGCCGATCTTCGACTTCGGCCCGAGGGCGCCGTAGATGCCGACCCGGCCGTTGTAGCACCCCGTGAGGAGGGCCGCCCGGGAGGCGGAGCAGACCGCCTGGGAGACGTAGAAGTCGGTGAAGACCCGGCCTTCCTTGGCCAGCCGGTCGAGGCTCGGCGTCGCGTACCCCCGGGCGCCGAACGGACCGATGTCCGCATAGCCCATGTCGTCCATGAAGATCACGACGATGTTGGGCGGGCGGGAAGCCTGTGCCGCGGCGGGGAAAAGCATTGCCAGGAAGGCCAGGGGGATCGCGGCGGCTCGGCTCATCATAGGGTACTAACACGCGCCCGCGGCCCTCCGGTCCGTCCAAAACAATTCCCGCGTTGCGAAAGGGGGGGTGACTGTCTCAGAACTGAGGGAGGATAGGAATGTCTTGCGCGTTTAAAGTTTAGGGACTTTGCGGCATCCACCGCGGTTTCCTATGATCGCCGGCAGACCCGACACCGACGTCCAGGTTCTTCTTCTCGAAGACATCGACTCCGACGCCGAACTCATCCGGGAGGCGCTTCAGAGGTCCGGCATCGACGTCGACGTCCGTCAGGTCGACCGTCGAGACAGCTACGTGCAGGCGCTCGACGCCCGGCGCCCGGACGTCGTCCTGGCGGATCATTCCGTGTCCACCTTCCGGGGCATCGACGCGCTCCATCTTGCGCGCGAACGGTATCCGGACGTTCCGTTCATCTTCGTGTCGGGGGCCTACGGGGAGCAACGGGTCATCGAATCGATGAAGGAGGGGGCGACGGACTATGTCCTCAAGGACCACCTGGTCCGGCTGGGTCCGGCCGTCCGACGCGCGCTGGACGAAGCCGCCCACCGCCGGAATCAGGAGCAGGCGGAACATCGGCTGCGGCTGCTCGCCAACGGACTGCCGGCGCTGATCTCCTACATCGATCCCGAGTGGCGGTATCAGTTCGCCAACGAGGCCTATCGACACTGGTTCGGCACTGCCCCCGAGGAACTGCGGGGCAAGCGGATCTGGGACGTCATGGGACGGGCCGCTTTCGACGCCATCCGCCCCTATGCCGTCCGGGCGCTGGCCGGCGAGCGGCTGGAGTTCGAAGCGCTCGTGCCGTTCAAGGACGGGCGGTCCCGCTGGATCAGCGCCAGCTACACCCCGGACGTGGGCCCCGACGGCAAGGTCGCGGGGATCTTCGTCCTCGCCAACGACATCTCGGTGCGGAAGAAGACCGAGCAAAGCCGCGCGTTCCTCTCGGAAGCGACGGGGCTGCTGCTGTCGTCGCTCGACTACGAGACGACGCTCGCGGACATCGCCCGTCTCGCGGTGCCGCGCGTGGCCGACTGGTGCTCCGTCTGCGTCGAGAAGGGCGGCCAGAATCGGCCCATGGTGATGGTCCACCAGGATCCTGCGCGGGTGGATCGGCTGAAGGAGGTCCTGGGGCGCCATCCCCTGCCGGTGGACCTGCCGTTCACCTATCCCAAGGTGCTTCGAACGGGCGAATGGGATCTCATTCCCGAACTCACCGAGGAGCATCTGCGGGCCGCCGCCCCGGACGAGGGGGGCCGGCGGCTGCTGCGGGAGTTCGGGTTCCGCTCGGTGCTGACCGTGCCCCTCGTGGTGGCGGGCCGGACCCAGGCGGCCCTCACGCTGGCCACGGCGGAATCGGGGCGCCGATTCACCTGCGAGGATGTCGCGTTCGCGGAGGAGCTCGCCCGCCGCGCGGCCCTGGCGATGGAGAACGCCCGCCTCTACCGGGCGGCCCGGCGCGAAAGCGAGGACCACAAGCACGCGGTCGAGGCGCTTCGCGACCTGAACGAGCACCTCGAGCAGCGCGTCCGGGAGCGGACCGTCGAGCTCGAGGAGATCACGAGGGAGCTCGACGCGTTCGCCTCCACGGTGGCCCACGACCTCCGGTCGCCGCTGCGGGTCATGAAGGCCTTCAGCGAGATCCTGGTCGAGGACTATTCGGGCCAGGTCCTCGACGTGATCGGACAGGAGTATGCGCTGAAGATCGACCGGGCGAGCGACCGGATGGCGAGCCTGGTCGAGAGTCTCCTCGCCTACAGCCGCCTTGCCCGCCAGGATGTGCCGGTCCACGAGGTGGATCTCGAGGCCGTGGTCGGCGCCGTGGTGGGCGACATGGCGGACGAGCTGCGGACGGCCGACGCCGAAGTGTCGGTCGAACGTCCGCTCCCCCGGATCCTCGGGAACGAGGGGCTCCTGGCGCAGGTCCTGGGGAATCTCCTGTCGAACGCCGTGAAGTTCCGGGTGCCCGGAAGGCCCTGCCGCGTGCGGATCCGCGCGGAGGCCGAGGCTCCCGAGGCCGTCCGCCTCTGGGTGGAGGACAACGGGATCGGCATCAATCCGGAGCACTTCGAGCGGATCTTCAAGGTCTTCGAGCGGCTCCATCCGCAGGAGGCCTATCCGGGGTCCGGGCTGGGCCTGGCGATCGCCCGCCGGTCGGTCGAGCGCGTGGGGGGAACCATCGGCGTGGAATCCGAGCCGGGCGCCGGGAGCCGGTTCTGGATGCGCTTCCGGTCGCCCCCGGAAAAACCCTAGGCCGGAAAGTTTATTTCAGATTCTGCCTCGGAATGTCGTTGTCCCGGCTTTATTGAGTTTGTAACCTTTTAAACATCTCGGCGCTGCTGGGGGAAAAGGGGACCAAGCTCGAAAGGCCATTCCATGTCCAACGAAAGTTCAAACTCCGTCCGCACTTCGTCCGATGCCGTCATCGTGGTCGACGACCAGAACCGGATCATCGAGGCCACCCGGTCGGCCTGCGACCTCATGGGATACACCCGCGAGGATCTCCTGGCGCAGTCGCTGGACGACCTGGCCGACTCGACCGAGGCGGCGGAGGCGGGCCGGCTGCTGGAGAAATTCCAGTCGGAGGCGACCATCGCCTTCGACGCGAAGCTGCGCGTGAAGGGCGGCGTCCCCGAGCCGTTCCATCTCCGGGTGAGCCGGACGAGCGTCGCGGGCCGGCGCCATTCGCTGGTCCAGGTGGCCCGCCGGCGCCGCGCGGCCGACAAGCTGTCGGACGACCGCGAGTTCATCCGCGCGCTGCTCGACTCCGCGGGATCGCTGCTGCTCGTCCTCGACCACGAGGG
>DATNEZ010000044.1:0-5731 GCA_035606645.1 Binatia bacterium | reverse complement strand
CGGTGTCACGAGCGGACAGGTGCCCGCCGTCCTGAAGCGCCCGGGCCCGGCCCAACACCTTGCCCCGCAGCGCCTTGACGCCAGCGACCGGGACTGGCACGGGATCTGCTTAGCGACACGCAGAGCCGATTGCCGTGAACGAACTCCGACAGAGGGACCCTCGTGAGCGCCGGATTCCCCGTCTTTCGTGACCTCCGCTTCGCCCTGAAGTCGCTGCAGCGCACCCCCGGATTCACCCTGATCGCCATCATCACGCTGGGGCTCGGCATCGGCGCCAACACGTCGATGTTCAGCGTTCTCGACGGATACCTGCTGCGCCCGGCCCCCTACCCGGAGAGGGAGCGGCTCGAGCGCATCTACCGGACCACTCCGAAGAACTCGCGCGGCAGCTTCTCGCCGGCCGACTATCTCGACCTCCGGTCCGAAATGGGCGGCTACGGCGACATCGCCGGCTATGCCATCTCGGACATGAGCCTCTCCGAGCCGGGCAAGCCTGCCGAGGTGGCCGAGGGCCTGCGCATCTCCGCCAACCTGTTTTCCGTTCTCGGCACGAAGCCCCAGCTTGGCCGGACCTTCCGACCCGACGAAGAGACCCGGGGCAACCACCACGTCCTCATCATCAGCCACCGCTACTGGCAGGATCATTTCGGTGGAGACGCCCAGATCCTCGGCCGCACGATGCGCCTCGACGCCGAGCCGTACGAGATCGTCGGGGTGCTGCCCGCGAATTTCAGCGACTGGCGCCACCTCAACTGGGTCGATTTCTACAGGCCGCTCGGCTTCGACGACAGGGAGATCCGCGACCGGAGCACGACGATGGTGCGCCTGGTCGGGCTGCGGTCGGCCGGCGTCACCCGCGAGCAGGGGAAGGCCTTCATCGCCGGCTTCGGCCGCCGCCTCGCCGCGGACTTCCCGGCCGCCAACGCCGAGAGCACCTGGCTGAACCTCGCTATCGACGACACCTTCATACCTCCCGATGGCCGGAACATCCTCTTCATGATGGTCGGCCTGTCCGGCTTCGTGCTGCTCATCGCGTGCTCCAACCTGGCGAACCTCCTCCTCGCCCGGACGATGGCCCACGCCCGCGAGTTCGCGGTGCGGTCGGCCCTTGGGGCCTCGCGCTTCCAGATGCTGCGCCCGCTGTTCGTCGAGTCGCTGCTGCTGGCCCTGGCAGGCGGCTTCGTGGCCCTTCTCGTGGCCCTGTGGACCTTCGACTGGATCTCCGTCGCCAGCGCGGGAGACAACGGCGTCGGCGTCGCCCTGAAGCTCGACTGGCACATTTTCACCTGGGCGTTCGGCGCCTGTCTCTTCACGGCCCTCGGCTTCGGCGTCGTCCCCGCGCTCTTCGCCCTGAGGCTCGACCCGAACACCACCCTGAAGAGCGGCGCGCGCACCACCGGGGATCGCGGGCATCGCCGCTTCCGCAACGCCCTCATCGTCGGCCAGTTCACCCTCGCCATGGTCCTGCTCGCCGGGGCCGCCGGCTTCGTGCGCGGACTGCACGAATTGAACAACCGGCGGTACGGCTGGGAATCCGACCGCCTGGTCACGGGGACCATGGTCCTGCCGGCCGGCGCCTATCCGGACGACCGGGCGATCACGGATTTCCAGCGTCTCGCCCTGGAACGGATCGAGGCGCTGCCCGGCGTCGTGTCCGCCAGCTTCTCGTACTCGATGCCGTTCTTCGGCCTGTCCGCGCCCCGCAAGTACGTGGTCGCGGGCCGCGAGACCCCCGAGCCGGGGCATGAGCCCGCCGCGGTCATCAACGGGATCACGCCCCGCTATTTCGAGACCGTCGGCACGCGCGTGCTCGGCGGACGCGCCTTCAACGCCGGCGACACCCTCGAGGCTCCGAAGGTCTTCATCATCAACCAGGCCATGGCCCGCGGTCTCTTCGGCGACGAGGACCCGGTCGGCCGGCGGATCGCGCAGGCCGGCGGCACGACCCTCGAGTGGGGGGAGATCGTCGGGGTCGTCTCGGACGTCCAGTCGGTCTACCCCGATCCGGTCATCCTGACGACGTACCAGCTCTACCAGCCGATGGCGCAGGAGCCGCTGGCCGCCAGCGAGATCGCCGTGCGCGGCGCCGGCATCGAGCCTTCCACTCTGGTCACGAGCATCCGCGCCGCCATGATGTCGCTCGACGCGGACCTCCCGGTGCGCAAGCTGCAGCCCGCGCAAGCCACCATCGCCCGGGCCAACTACCAGATGGGTGTCCTCGCCACCATGCTCTCCGCTCTGGCGCTGCTCGGGCTCGGACTGGCGTCCCTGGGGGTCTACGGCGTCATCGCCCGCACCGTGGCCCAGCGCACCGGCGAGTTCGGCATCCGCATCGCGCTGGGGGCTCAAGCCGGGGACATCACCCGCCTCGTGCTCACCTCGGGAGCGAAGCTCGCGCTCATCGGCTCGGCCCTCGGACTGCTGGGGGCTGTCGGCGTGTCCCGGCTTCTCATGGTGGCGTTCCCCGCCGTCCAGACGGGCAGTGTCGCCGTCCTGATCGGCGCCACCGTCCTGCTCATCGCCATCGCCCAGATCGCCGGCTACGTGCCCGCGCGATACGCCTCGAAAATCAGCCCCACCGAGGCGCTGCGCGCGGAATAGGGCGCGGAGGTGTAGGCTGAGCGGGGTCTCAGGATATGCCGCTGCCGTTCGTGTACCCGTACGCGATCCCCTTCTGGGCGATCTTCGTCTGGGCCTTCTGGCCCGAGTTCGGGATCCTCCGCCGTGCCCGGAAATCCGTCCGCTCCGGCGAGTCGCTCGATGGCGGCTCGTGCCGGGTCATCATGCTGGGCATGCAGATGGCGTGCCTCGTGGCCTTCCCGCTCGCCTGGGTGCAGGCGCTGCGTTTTCCGCAGAGCTGGGACGTTGCCGTCTTCGCCTCGGGCCTGGCGCTTCTCGTGGCGGGGAGTCTCCTCCGCCGGCACTGCTTCAGGATGCTCGGAGCGTCCTTCACCGGCGACGTCCAGGCCCGCGCCGACCAGCGCATCGTCGGCGAGGGGGCCTACCGCCTGCTGCGGCATCCCTCCTACACCGCCGGGATTCTCATGAACGCCGGCATCGCGGTGGCCCTGGGGAGCTGGGCCAGCACCATCCTTCTTGTGGTCATCTCCTTCGCGGTCTATGGCTACCGAATCCAGGTCGAGGAGCGCGCGCTCTCCGGCATCGTGGGCGAGCCGTATCGCGAATTCATGAGGACCCGCAAACGGCTCATTCCGTACGTGTACTAGACACTCCTAGCGACATGACGGGCCCTTCTCGGTATGATCCGTGGCCATGGGAGGCCCGGTGGACGGCTACACGATTCGGCAGGCGACCCCGGGGGATCTCGAGGTCGTGCTCTACCACCGCCGGCGCATGTTCGAGGACATGGGCTTTCGCGATCCGCGGGCGCTCGAGGCGATGATCGCGGCGTCGACTCCCCTGCTGCAGCGCGGACTGAACGACGGGACGTACCGCGGCTGGCTCGTCGAGGCGCCGGGACACCGCGTCGTGGCGGGCGGCGGAGTGATCGTTCTCCAGTTTCAACCCCACCCCAGGGACCCTCAGCCGACGCGCGCCTGGGTCGTGAACATGTTCACCGAGCCGGAGGATCGCCGCCGGGGGCTGGCGCGGCGGCTCATGGAGACGATCCTCGAGTGGTGCCGCGAGGCGGGAATGCGCACTCTCTACCTGCACGCAAGCGACACGGGCCGCCCGCTGTACGAGAAACTGGGATTCCTCCCTACGAACGAGATGCGCATCGCGCTGGACGGGAGGCCATCATGAACATTCTCTTGTGGATTCTTCAGGTGCTTCTCGCCCTGCATACCGTCGTGGGCGCGGTGTGGAAGTTCTCCAATTCCGAGCAGACCGTGCCGTCCCTGAGCGCGATCCCCCACGGAGTCTGGTTGGCGATGATCGGCGTGGAGATGCTTTGCAGCCTGGGGCTGATCCTCCCGGCATTCAAGAAGTCCCTGGCCATCCTGGCCCCCATCGCGGCGGCCTGCATCGGCGCGGAAATGCTGCTCTTTACAGGGGTGCATCTTTGTTCCGGTTCCCCGGAGCACGGGGAGATGGTCTACTGGCTTGTCGTGGCCGCCCTGTGTGCGTTGATCGTCTATGGCCGGCTTGCGCGAAAGCCTTCATAGTTGCGCGGGTTGCGGGTAGAATCCCCGCTCGTGATCCAGACAACTCATGGAGGCCCCATGTCCCGCCCCCCGTGCGCGCGATCGATCCGGCCCGTCATCCTGCTGTTCTGCGCCATCGCCCTGATCACGGCGGCCGGCACCGCCGAGAAGGGGCGCGACAAGGCGACCCCCGGGGCGGGTGACCGCGCCCTCACCGCCGACGACCTGAAGGGGCTCTCCTTCCGCAGCATCGGACCGGCCAACATGGGCGGGCGCGTGGCGGCGCTGGCCTACGTGCCGGGGAGCCGGACGTCGTTCTATGTCGGGTTCGGCATTGGAGGGGTCTTCAAGACCGAGAACCTGGGCGTGACCTTCAGCCCGGTCTTCGACGACCAGCCGAACCTGTCGATCGGCGCCATCGCCGTGGCCGACGCGCCGGAGACCTGGCCCGGATGGGCGGAGGAGGAGAAGGCGGACGCGGCCCGGAAGACGGGGACCGCCGCGCCCGCGGGGGGCGCGGCCGCGAAGCCCGGCGCCGCGGAGAAGAGTCGGGCCGAGCGCGGCAAGGGGAAGGTCGTCTGGGTCGGGCCCGGCGAGGGGAACGGGCGCAACTCCTCGTCGTGGGGGAACGGCGTCTACCGCTCGACCGACGCCGGGGGGACCTGGACGCACGTCGGCCTGGAGGAAACGCGCGACATCCCGCGCCTGGCCGTCGATCCCCGCAACCCGGACGTCCTCTACGTCGCGGCGCTGGGGCGCCTGTGGGGACCGAACCCGGAGCGCGGCGTGTACAAGACGGGCGACGGCGGGAAGACCTGGAGGCAGGTCCTGAAGGTCGACGCGAACACCGGCGCCTGCGACGTCGTCATCGACCCGCAGCACCCCGACACGGTGTACGCCGGGATGTACTCGCGCCGGCGCACCCCCTGGTCGTTCAGCGGCGTCGGCGAAACGGGCGGCATCTTCCGGTCGGACGACGGCGGCCAGACCTGGAAGAAGAAGACGAACGGACTCCCGCCGCGCACCGGGCGGATCGGCTTCGCGGTCTATCCGAAGAACCCGGGCATCGTGTACGCCGTGGTCGAGAGCGACTTCGGCGGCGCCGGCCGGTCCGTCATGGACAACTACTCGATCAGCGGCGGCCTGTTCCGGAGCGACGACCGCGGCGAGACCTGGAAGCGCACCAGCCCGATCAACTTCCGCCCGTTCTACTTCTCGCGCGTCGCCGTCGACCCGGAGAACGACCAGCGGGTCTACCTTCCGGGCTGGGACCTGGCGATCTCGGACGACGGGGGGAAGACGTTCCGCCGCTCCGGCAGCGCGAAGGTGCACGTGGATTTCCACGCCATCGCGGTCAATCCGCTCGACCCCGGCCAGATCCTGGTCGGCAACGACGGCGGCGTGTACATCTCGCACGACAAGGCCGATTCCTGGGACTACCTGAACAACATCGCCGCCGGCCAGTTCTACCGGGTCGCAGTGGACTCCTCGGACCCGTACCGCGTCGCCGGCGGCCTGCAGGATAACGGCACGTGGATGGGCCCGTCCGAGACGCTGTTCAAGACGGAGGCGTTCGATCCGGGCGAAGACGCGCTCGCCGACGGCATCATCAACGACGACTGGAT
>DATNEZ010000036.1:0-2308 GCA_035606645.1 Binatia bacterium | reverse complement strand
GTGGTAGCTCTTGATCGCGAGCTCGAGGGCGCCCGACTCCGCCTGGGCGGAGGCGAGCTGGCGGGCGAAGCTCGCGGCGCCCTCGTGGTCCTGGAGCTCCTCCGCGCAGCGCAGCGCGAGCTCGAGGAGGCCCGTGTTCTTCCGCTCGTGCTCCAGGCCGTACCGGGCCATCTTGAGCGCGGCGTCCCATTCCTTCTTGCCGGCGCGGGCGCGGCCCCGCTCGAAGGCGTCGGCGGCCGAGAGGGGCCGGCAGGCGCCCGATCGGATCAGGAGCGCCGCGGCGCGGAGCAGCATGAACTGGCCCAGGCGCGTCAGATCCTGGATGTCGCGGAGCGAGCGCTCGCCGTCGAGCAGCGCGAAGATGCGCCGGATGCCGGCCTCGGCCTCCTTGGGGAGGCGGGCGGGATCGGGGACCAGGATCTCGTTCTGCGACAGGATCGCCTTGCGCGTCTCTCCCCACTCGTCGGCGCGGCGCACGGCCTCCATGATCGCGCCTTCCACGGCGAGGCGGGGCTCGAGGTCGAGCTGGTCGACGTCGCAGCTGCGGTCGTCGGGCTCGCCCTCCTCGAACTCGAAGGTCGCGTCGTTCCAGAGAAATGCGTCGCAGAGGTGCTCGCTCATCTGGTGCTCGCACGCGGCCTTCAGGTCCTCGCGCGTGATGCGGCCCTTCTTGATCATCCCGCGGATGAAGCCGCCCTCGCTGGTGTGGCGGCCCGTGACGGTGGGGGCCTCGTCGGCGCGGATCTTCTCGAGGGCGAGGAGGCCGTTCAGGAGCGAGGGGCCCTGGCCGTTGCCGAGGCCGACGAGCTTGAGGGCCCCCTTGTCGAACCAGAGGTAGAGCGCCAGGCGATCCTTCTTGTGCCGGATCGCGAGCGTTCCGGTCTGCTCGTTGGTGACCAGGTCCTGAAGGACGTTGGCCAGCGAGATCGAACGGACGTCTCCTTTGATTCCCATGAGTTTGTTCGAATCGGGAGGAAGCGGTCTGCCTAAGTCTAGCCTATGGGGGCGCCGGATGCCAAGGATCCCGAACGGGGCCGGCCCCGGTGACCGGCCCCCCCGGGGCGTCGTAGATAGGCTGTGGAGAGACCGCGCGGCGACGGTGCCGCCGGACGCGGATCGAAGTATGATGAAGTGGACCGCGGGAATTCTGATCCTCGTCCTTCCCGCTGCGGCTTCGGCCGAGCGGACCGCGCCGGTTCCCGGCCCGATGGCCACCCTGCTGGCCCCCCTCCCCGCGACCTCCTCCCAGGACTGGTTTGGAGCCCCCGTGCTTCCCCCGATCTTCCAGTCCGTTGATCCGCAGGAAGAGCCCCCTCCGCTCGGAGAGCTCCCGGGGCGGGATCCGCGGAAGTCTCCGCCGATGCCTTCCGACACCTCCCCGGAGCGGTCCTGGGGCAAGGGGCTGACCGCGCTCGACCTCCAGGCGTGGCAGCAGGAGGACGATCTCCGGGCCATCCGCGAATGGGCGGGGGACGCGCTGCTCGGCCTCCCGCTTCTCGTCCCGCAACTGATTCTCGAAGCCGCGCTGCCCCGAGGCCTCAAGGTCGGCCCGACTACCTACCTCTATCGCACCTCGGACGGGTCGTCGTCCCTCGTGCTCGTGGTGCTGGACCAGATGCTGTTCCACGAGGCGGAATTCCTCTCCCGCGTGCGCGAACAATCCGAAGACCGCTGGGGGGAAGAGGATCTGACCCGCGGCCAGCGCCGGGTGGTGCGCCGGTCTCTCATGATGGGCCTGCGCGCCTCGTACGCGGTGCCGGGCATGACGCTGGGGACCGTGTTTCAGACCGCCGCCGACCATGGGCCGGCCGGCATCCTGCTCATTCCTCCGCTCGGCGCCGCCGTCCTCTTTCTCAAGGGCGTCGACCAGAAGGTCGACCTCCAGGACCAGGTGCACCTCCGGTTCAAGGTCGCGAGCGGCCGCGACTGGGTCCGCGGCGCGTGGTCCGACTCCGGCGTGCCCACGTTCAGCTTCGAGCTGAAATTCTGCGACCTGCCCGTCGGCATCCTGGGCAGCTTCGATCTCTCCCGCCAGGGCATGGTCCCCGCGTTCATCGGCGTCGGAACCACCCTCGACGCCGTCGAGGATCTGCTGGGGCGCGAAGAGTCCCGCCACTGGCGTCCGGACTGATCGGCCTCCCGCTTGCCCGGCGTCGGACGCCGCGTTATAGTTCACCCCTTCATGTCGGCCCCCGACGAACGCTCGGCGATCCGCCGCGAGGTGACGCGCCAGGCGTGGCCCGTCGTCCTCCAGATGCTCCTCAAGACGCTGATGTTCTACGTGGACACCTACATGATCTCGGGGGTC
>DATNEZ010000034.1:0-3160 GCA_035606645.1 Binatia bacterium | reverse complement strand
ACGCGCGTCGGATTCGGCGTGGCGTCGGGGACGAACATCGTTTCGGCGACCCCGTCGCCGTCCGAATCGTTGGAGATGGTGTCCGCCAGGATCACGAAGGGCTGGGTGGTGTCGCTCGTCGTGCGCCATTCCACCCGGTTTCCGACCCAGCGGATGAGGACGTCCTCTCCGGAATCGCTGGTGTCGCCGTCTTCGTTGAGGTCGGCGAGGGTTTCGATGTAGTTCGTCGTTCCGGTCGGAGACGGATCGAGGACGACCGGCGGGAACCCGGCGTTGCGCGGGTCCCAGCCCGAGGTCCGGAGGACCTGGACGATCATCGACAGGCAGTTGCGCGCCGTGGACTGGACCTCGGCCCTCATCTGGCTGGCGCGATTGATCTGGGAGTTCTGCACCAGGAGGCCGGCCAGTCCTCCCATGGCCATGGCGAAGATGGCCAGGCTCACGAGGATCTCCAGCAGGCTGAAGCCGTCCTCTTCAGCGGCGGATCGTCGGCATGCGGACATGGCTCCGGCGGGGCTCATCGTCCTCGCAGGCTGACCAGGGTGACCTCCTTGGCGAGCCCGATCGACTGGCGCGACGCGACCGCCCGGACGCTGATGGTCTTCATCGTGGCCGGCGTGGCGTTGTCGGCGATCACCCAGCGCACCGTGTACCGGGAGCTGGAGGTGTCGGAGTATCCGGACACGTTGCTGGACAGGCTGCCTCCGGCAGCGAGCGAGTAGAAGTCGTTGGCCCGCAGGAGTTCCATGCGGTCGACCGCGGCCGCCCCCACCGTGCCGAGGTCGGCCCCCGCGGCGGTCTCCTTCATCGCGAACACGAACAGCGGGGCGGCCGCCATCAGGCCGACAAACATCAAGGCCATCGCCAGGAGGACCTCGACCAGGCTGAACCCGCCGTCCCGACGCGTCATCTCAGGACCCCGCCACCCAGGAGGACCCGTTCCAGCGTTCCACGCGCACTCCGCCCGCTCCGTACAGATTGATCCGGTAGTTGCCGTCCCCTCCCTGCACGGCGATCAACCCGGCCCCCGCGCTGACGCTCCCGTCCGAGGCGAAGGTCGCCTGGTAGAGGCTGCCGGAGACCGCCGCAAGGGTGACCGCCGATCCGGTGTCCGGGCGCACGAAGGTCACCCTCGATGACAGGGTCGCGGAGTAGAGCGAGATGTCGTCGCTGGCGGTCGACGGATCGTTGAGATCCACCACGGAGACCCGGCGCGAGCCGCTGTCGATCAGGAAGCGGCAGTCGCGATTGCGCGAGACCGCCTGGACGCGCGCCAGCTGGAGGTACTCCTGGATGGTGTAGACCGCCCCCCGCATCTCTTCCCTGCCCAGCCACGGGATCGAGTAGGTGGCCACCGCCGTCGTGATGATCGCGACCAGGACCATGACGATGGTCACCTCGGCCAGGCTCATTCCCCGTTCGTTGCGCATCGAGCGTCGTCACCGCTTCCGGATTCAGCCCCGCCCGGGGAGCGCCCGGGGCGTCTCGCGCATGCCGCCCGGAAGGCTGAGGTGCTCCGGCAGGAGCCGGTCCCCCTCCCCCAGGATCAGGGCCCTTTCGATCGAGTTCTCCAGCTCACGGACGTTTCCGGGCCACGAGTAGGCGCACAGGTCCCTGAGGGCCTCGTCGCTCAGGACGATCGGTCCGCGCTTCTTCTGCTCGGCGGCGAACTTCCTGATGAAAAAGCGCGCCAGGACCGGGATGTCCTCGGGCCTTTCGCGCAGGGGCGGGACCGTGACCGGGAAGACCGAGAGGCGGAAGAAGAGGTCCTGCCTGAACGCCCCGTGGGTCACCAGCCCCTTCAGGTCCTTGTTCGTCGCGGCCACCAGGCGGATGTCGACCGTTCTCGTCTCGGTCCCCCCCACTCTCTCGAACTGCCGCTGCTCGATGACCCTGAGGACCTTCCCCTGAAGCCCGAGCGACAGGTCGCCGATCTCGTCGAGGAACAGGGTCCCCTTGTCGGCGATCTCGAACTTCCCCCGCTTGGTGCCGGAGGCGCCGGTGAACGCCCCTTTCTCGTAGCCGAACAGCTCGCTCTCGAGCAGGTTCTCCGGGATGGCGGCGCAGTTGATCGGGAAGAAGGAATGCGCCTTGCGGCCGCTCTGGTGGTGCACCGCGCGGGCGAACAGCTCCTTTCCCGAGCCGCTCTCCCCGAGCAGCAGGACGGTGGCGTCGGTCGGCGCGACCCGGCGCACCTGGTCGAGGGCCGCCTTCAGGGCGGGGCTGTCGCCGAGGATCTCCGGGGTATGGAGCTCGCGGGAGAAACGCTCCTTCAGCTGCGCGTTCTCGTGCACGACGCTCCGGTGATCGAGGGCGCGGCGGACCAGCGCCAGGAGATGATCGGCATCCACCGGCTTCTCCAGGTAATCGTAGGCGCCGGCCTTCATGGCGCTGACGGCGTCCTTGATCGTCCCGTAGGCGGTCATCATGATGACCGGCATCTCCGGGTCGGAGGTGATGGCTGCCTTGAGGACGTCGTGGCCGGAGGCGGCCGGGAGCCGCAGGTCGGTCAGGATCATCGCGAAACGGTCGCGCCTGATCTTGTCGAGGGCGACGCCGCCGTCACGCGCCTCTTCGACGCCGAACCCCTCGGCCTCGAGGGTTTTCCTGAGGACGGAGCGCAGGCTGTCCTTGTCCTCGACCAGGAGGATGCGGTCGGTGGACGTCACCGGCTCTGCGTCTCCTGGGAGAACCGGGTCTCGATCGAGACCAGGTCGGCCTGGACCTGTTCTTTCTCCTGCTCGAGCCCCTTGATCTCCAGGTCGATCTTCTCCAGGAGCTCCTTGGGGCGCATGGCCGACTCCCCCTTGGCGTCGTCCCCCTCCCGCGGCGCGGGCATTCCGACCAGCGGGTCGAGGACCCCGACCTTGCGGGAGTTGAGGTACGCCAGGCGCTTGTCGATCTCCGCCAGGCGATCGCGCATCCTCTGGACCTGCTCGTTGCGGAATTTCTCTTTCGCCTCGCGGTCGCGGAACGGCTTCAGCGGGTCTTCCTGCGGCTGGGCGGCGATCCCGGGAGGCCTCACGACGGGGCGCGTCACGGGGCGCGGCCCCTTCGGGGGGGCCGTCCTGGCGGGCGGAAGTGGCGGGCGAGCCGCCGCTCCCCCCGGAGCAGGGGGGACAGCGGCCGATGGGACGGCGGCCGGGAGCCCGGGGGCCAC
>DATNEZ010000015.1:0-2316 GCA_035606645.1 Binatia bacterium | reverse complement strand
TCCAGGAGATCGCGCAGCGTCGAGAGGACGGGAAGCCCGGCCCCCACGGTGACCTCGTACAGCCAGAACCGGCGCGCGCCGCGCGCGGCCTCCTGCACGCCCCGATATTCCGCCAGCGGCCCGGCCAGGGGCTTCTTGTTGCACGTCACGACGTGCAGCCCGGCCGCGAAGGCGTCGCGGTAGACGCCGGCCATCCCCTCCTCCGCCGTCGCATCCACCAGGATCGCGGGGCCCGCGATCGTGCCCGCCGCCTGACCGACAATCTTCGTCCCGCCGGCCCCCGGACCGGCCTCGATCGCCTGCTTCCAGCGCGACAGGTCGATTCCCCGGGGCTCGAACGCCCCCGACTCACGGCCGGCGATGCCGGCGTAGACCAGGTCGACACCCAGGCGCTCCAGGACCGCGGGCCGTTGCTCACGCACCTGCTCGATGAGCGTCGCGCCGACGGTCCCCTTGCCGATCTGCAGCAGGGACAGACGGATCGGACCCCTTCCCGCCGGCATCAGCGGCCCCGGGTCCCGACCAATCGCAGCGCCGTGCGCCGGCCGCGCCTCAAAGCGGCGCCGACGTTCAGGCGATCGTGGATGGCCCGGACGCCCCGCTTCATGTCGCGCCCCTTGATCACCACGGTGATGTTGTACTCGGACGATCCCTGCGCAATCGCGACGACGTTGACACGGGCGTCCCCCAGGGCGCTGAACACCCGCCCGGCGATCCCCTGCTGCCCCTTCATGCCGGCGCCGACCACGGCGATCGAGCACATGTCGCGCTCCACCGTGATGCGCGCCACCTGCTCTCCGAGGAGGCCCCGGTCGCGGAAGTCCTTCTCGAGCGCCTTCAGGGTCTTCTCGAGATCGCTCTGCATGATGGCGAACGAGATGTTGTACTCCGAGGACGACATCGAGATCATGTAGATGTTCGTCCCGGCCAGGGCGACCGGAGTCAGGAGCCGCAGGATCATCCCCGGCTGGCCGAAGATTCCCGTCCCTTCGACGGTGACCAGGGCCATGCCGTCGATGCTGCTGACCAGCAAGGGGGCCGCGCCGCTCGCCGCCGGCCGGCTGGTGATGAGGGTGCCCGGGGCGTCCGGCTTGAAGGTGTTCTTGATCCGGATCGGAATGGCGGCGCGCCGCGCCGGCAGCATCGTCTTCGGATGGATCACCTCGGCGCCGTAATGCGCCATCTCGGCCGCCTCCTGGTAGGAGATGCGCGCCACCACCCGGGCGTTCTTCACGACGTTCGGGTCGGCGGTGCAGACCCCGTCCACTTCCTTCCAGATCCAGACCTCCTTCGCCCGAAGCGCGCCCCCCAGGATCGCGGCGGTGTAGTCGGAGCCGCTGCGCCCGAGCGTGGTCGTCGCCCCGCTCCGTGTCCGGCCGATGTACCCCGTCACCACCGGCACGACGCCGGCGCGCAGCCCCGGAAGCAGGACCTTCCGAACGTTCCTGTTGGTGGCCTCGAAGTCGACCACGGCGGCCCCGTGGGACTCGTCGGTGACGATCTGCCCGCGCGCGTCCACGAACTGCGCCCGCAGGCCGAGCCGCTTCAGGTGATCGGTGACGATGAGCGCCGACAGCCGCTCGCCGAACGAGGAGATCAGGTCCAGCGAGCGCCGGCTCAGCTCGCGCAGGAGCAGGACGCCGTGGCAGACCCCCTCGAGCTCGGTGAACAGCGCGTCCATCTCGCGCTCCAGCCGGCTGTGGGATCCGTCGCTCAGGCCGAGGAGGCGCGCCTCCCGCCGGTGACGGCGGTGCAGCCGATCGAGGCGCCGGCCGACTTCGCGCGGCAGTCCCCCGACCGAGCCCTCCGCCAGGGAGATGAGCTCGTCGGTGACCCCCGCCATGGCGGAGACCACCACCACGGGGCGCGAGCGCGCGAAGCGCCGGACGATCGATCCGACCTGCCGGATCTGGGAGGCGCCCGCCAGGGACGTCCCCCCGAACTTCATCACGATCATGACGTGGTCCTTCCAAAAATAGGAAAGGGGAGGACCGCTCCCTCCCCTCTGCACGCGTTCGTGGACCGGAGCACTCGAGTTTCCAGAATTAGACCAGCGAAGCCCCTCCGATGTCAACGACTCGTGACGCTATGTCCCTACATATAAAACAATTAGCCTGCTTCCGCCGGCGTGAATCCCGGGCCGCCGCGGGCCCCCTTCAGGGGTTCCCCTGGTCGTCTCCCTGCTGCTCCCCCTTTTGCTTCGGAGGAGTGGTGCCGGGCGGATAGAAGTTGTTCGGATTGTTCCCCCACGGATCCTGGGGGTTGTAGTTCGGATTGCTCCAGGGGGCCCCCGGATTGTAGTTCTTGTTTCGGCCT
>DATNEZ010000630.1:0-2028 GCA_035606645.1 Binatia bacterium | reverse complement strand
CTTCGTGAGTCACACGATGGAGCACGCCTGGATCGGCGCCCGGCCTCTCACGCAACCCGCGGCTTCCTCCTAGCCCTCTTGCTGAGGGCCTTTGGTATCATCGGCGCTCGATGCACCGCCGCCTGAAGCGCGCCGTCCAGGTCGCCGCCCTCAGACCCGGACGGGTCCTGCGCGACACCCTGCGATCCGGCTACTCGCGTCGTGACCTGCGCGCCGACCTGATGGCCGGCGCCATCGTGGGCATCGTGGCCCTGCCGCTGTCGATGGCGCTCGCCATCGCCTCGGGAGTGCCGCCGCAGGCCGGCCTGTACACGGCGATCGTCGGCGGGGCGGTCGCGGCGCTCCTCGGGGGCTCGCGCGTCCAGGTAACCGGCCCCACCGCGGCGTTCGTGGTCATTTTGGCCCCGATTGCCGCGCGCTACGGCCTCGGCGGGCTGCTGGTCGCGACGCTCCTGGCCGGGTTCATGCTGATCTTCATGGGGATGGCCCGGCTCGGGCGGCTGATCGAGTTCGTCCCCTACCCGGTGACGGCCGGCTTCACCGCAGGCATCGCGGTGGTGATCGGCACGCTGCAGGTCAAGGATCTGCTCGGTCTCGAGGTGGCCGTCATGCCGGAGCATTACGTCGAGCGGCTGGCGGCGTTGCGGGAGGCGCTGCCGACCGTTCGGCCGCTCGACGCCATGACCGGCGCGCTGACGATCGCCATCCTGGTGACCTGGCCTAAGGTGACGAAGAGGGTCCCGGCGCCGCTCGTCGCCTTGACGGCGGTGACCGCCGCCACCTGGGCGGCGACCGCGTACTTCCCGGGATTCGGCATCCAGACGATCGCCACGCGCTTCAGCTACGCCGCGGCGGGGGGACCTCTCCCGGGGATTCCCGCGGATCCGCCGCTGCCGGGATGGCCATGGCGGTTCCCCGGCGCCGGGGGCGAGCCTCTGGTGATGTCGTTCGGGCTCGTCCGGGATCTCATCGGCCCCGCCTTCGCCATCGCCATGCTGGGAGCGATCGAATCGCTCCTGTCCGCGACCGTGGCGGACGGGATGACGGGGTTCCAGCACGACTCCGACGCCGAGCTGATCGGGCAGGGGATGGCCAACGTGGCGGCGCCGTTCTTCGGCGGCATCGCCGCCACCGGCGCGATCGCGCGCACCGCCACCAACGTGCGCTACGGCGGGCGGACTCCGGTCGCTGCGTTGTGCCATTCCGCGTTCGTCCTTCTGGCGGTCCTGGCCCTGGCGCCGGTGCTCGGCCACCTGCCGATGGCCTCGCTCGCCGCGCTGCTCCTGGTGGTCGCCTGGAACATGGGAGAGTTCAAGCACGTGAAGCACGTGCTCCAGGTCGCCCCGCGGGGCGACGTCGTCGTCCTGCTGGCCTGCTTCGCGCTGACCGTGCTGTTCGACATGGTGGTGGCCGTGAGCGTGGGGGTCGTCCTGGCGGCCCTTCTCTTCATGGAGCGGATGGCCGAGTCCTCGACCACGGACCTGATCTCCGAGGGCCACCCCGATTTCGCGAAGGATCTGCCGCGCAACATCGTGATCTACGAGGTCGCGGGCCCGCTCTTCTTCGGGGCGGCGCAGAAGGCGATGAGCACCCTCCGATCGTTGCGGAAGAACGTCCGCGTGGTCGTCCTGGACATGCGCGCCGTCCCCATCATGGACGCCACGGGGCTGGTCAACCTGGAATCGGCGATCCGGCGGCTGCAGGAGGCCGGCATCCTGGTGATCCTCGGCGGCATCCGCCGCCAGCCGCGCGAGGTGTTCGAGCGCGCCGGCTGGGAGGAATCCGCCGCCAGGCTCGCCATCCGCGATTCGTACGAGGACGCCATCGCCCTGGCCCGCGCGCGCATCACGGACATCGAGGGGACGCCGGCGCCGCAGCCCGCGACCTGATCGCCCGGCGTCCCGAGGTCTACTTGATCTCGACGGAGACGACGGCGGCGTTGTTGGTGTAATCGGATTCCTGGATGCCGCCGCCCCGGCCGAGCCGGAAGGCGCGCTTCCGAGGTGGGAAGCCTACTTCTGCTTGTCG
>DATNEZ010000438.1:0-7456 GCA_035606645.1 Binatia bacterium | reverse complement strand
GACGCCCTCCCGGAGGGCAGGCGCCTCTCCCTGCTCCGGTTCCTGAAGACGCTCTGAGCGGGGCTTCTATCCGGCGGCGGCGAACGCCGCGTCGAGGATAGCGACCGCCTTGTCGACGTCCGCCTCCCGGGTGATGAGCGGTGGGGACAGGCGAATGGTCGATTCGCCGCACGGCAGAGTCAGAAGCCCCAGCGCGAACGCCTTCTCGATCACCTTGTGGCGCGTGCCCGGCGCGGGTCTCTGGGCGGCGCGTCCATCCACCACCTCGATGCCGACCATCAGGCCCATGCCGCGCACGTCGCCGATGGCCTTGTGCTTTTTCTGCATGGCCTTGAGCTTCTCGATCAGGTAGGCGCCGACCTTGCCGGCGTTCTCCATCAGGCCCCCCTGCAGCAGGCGGAGCGTCGCCAGGGCGGAGGCGCAGGAGACCGGGTTGCCGCCGAACGTCGAGCCGTGGCCGCCGTCGTTCCACTTCATCACGTCGTCGCGGGCGATGACCGCCGAGATCGGCATCCCGGAGGCGATCCCCTTCGCCAGGATGATCATGTCCGGGTCGATGCCGTAGTGCTCCAGGGCGAACATCTTTCCGGTGCGTCCCATGCCGCACTGCACCTCGTCGGCGATGAGCAGGATGCCGTTTTTGCGGCACAGCTCCTGGATCTTCGGCAGGAAGTCCCGGTGCGGCGGGATGAACCCGCCCTCCCCCTGGATCGGCTCGACGATCACGGCGGCGACCTCCGTCGGGTCGACCGAGTGGTGGAAATACGACTCGGTCAGGAGATCCAGGCATTCGACTCCGCAGGACTCCGGCTTCCGGTTGACCGGGCAGCGGTAGCAGTAGGCGTAGTGCGTGTGCAAAATCTCCGGGACGAACGGGCCGTACCCCTTGCGCTGCACCGGCTTGCTGGCCGTGAGCGTCATCGCCCCGTAGGTCCGGCCATGGAAGCCGCCGAAGAAGCCGACGATCTTCTGCCGCCCGGTGCGGACGCGCGCCAGCTTGATGGCGGTCTCGACCGCCTCGGCCCCCGAGTTCGTCAGGAAGACGCGCTTGCTCCCCTTGATCGGGGCGATCCTCGCCAGCTCCTCGCAGAGATCGATATAGACCGGATAGAAGAAATCGGTGTAGCAGATGTGCATCAGGTTCGCGGCCTGCTCCTGCACCGCCCGCACCACCTCGGGGTGGCAGTGGCCGGTCGAGACCGTGGAGATGCCGGCGGCGAAATCGAGGAAGCGATTGCCGTCGACGTCTTCGACCACCATCCCCTGGGCGCGCCCCACGACCAGCGGAACGTCCTTGGTCAGGTTTTGCGACACCGTCCGGAGGTCCCGCGCGATGAACTCCTTCGCCTTCGGCCCCGGCAGGGCCGTGACGATCTTCGGGTACTCACCCGGGTAATCGGGCGGAAACGGGGAACCGGCCACGCTGTTTCTCCTTGTAAGACGCAGCACTCGGGTCGTGAAGTCGTCATTCTGGCGAAGCCCCGGGGCACTGTCAAGGACGGCCGAGGCAGCACGCGTTGACCGTGTCGGGGGCCGATGCTAGGATGCGCGGCATCTTGCTCTGGCGCTCGTTCCTGGCGGTCCTGTTGCCCGTTTTCCTCGCCGGCTGCGGCGAAGGCCCCCGCCCCAACATCCTGCTCATCGTCATGGACACGGCGCGCGGCGACCGCTTCCCGTGGAGCGGCTACCCGCGCCCGACCGCGCCGCACCTCGAGGCGCTGGCCAAGGAAGGGGCGGTCTACACGCAGGCGTTCTCTCCCGCTCCGTGGACGGTGCCGGCCCATGCCAGCCTGTTCACCGGGCAGTACCCGTCGCTCCACCGCACCGACTGCGGATCGCTGCGCCTGCCCGACGGCGCGGCGACCCTGGCCGAGACGCTGCACGCGGTGGGGTACAGGACGATCGGCTACACCGCCAATCCGTGGATCGGCAAGGAGTACAACTTCCAGCAGGGATTCGACACGTACGGGGAGACGTGGCGGCTGGTCCCCGAGGACAGCGAGGACACCGGGGCCGCCCTGACCAACGAGAAGGTCCTGCGCTGGCTCGAATGGCGGGCGGAAACCGCCGACGCGCGGCGCCAGCCGTTCTTCCTGTTCATCAACTATTTCGAGCCGCACCTGCCGTACCACCCTCCCGAGCCGGAGCGATCGCGCCTGCTGCGCCCCGGGCTCGACGCGGCGCGGGTGCGGCGCCTCAGCCGGCTGGGCCATCCGGACGAGATGCGCTTCATCGTCGGACTGTCCGATCTCAGCGGAGACGACCTGGCGATCCTCAACGAGCTGTACGACGGGGAGATCGCCTACGTCGACCGGCGCGCGGGGGAGGTGATCGACCTCCTGCGCCGCCAGGGGATTCTCGACTCGACGATCGTCGCGGTCGCCGGCGATCACGGGGAGAACATCGGCGATCATCACATGATGGATCACAAGCTCAGCGTGCACGACACGCTCCTGCGCGTGCCTCTCGTGATCCGCTACCCGCCGGCCGTCGCCCCCGGGCAGAGGTTCGACAGGCCGGTCCAGATGCACGATCTGTATCCGACCCTGCTCGGCCTGGCGGGCGTGAAGCCGCCGGACGGCGTGCCGGTCGAGGCGGTCCCCCTGCCCGGGACGGGGCTACCGGGTGCCGGGCGGCGTGATGACCAGCCGATCATCGGCGAGTTCGTCGGCCCGCCGGTCGACTTCATCCGGATGATGGAGGAGCTCTTCCCGGGGCACGACCTGTCGTCGTACGACCGGACTCTCGTCGCACTGCGTCGCGACGGCTGGAAGATCCAGTGGGGATCGGACGGCCGGCACGCCCTCTTCCATGTCGCCCTGGATCCAGGGGAGACGGTCGATCGCGCCGCCGAGGAGCCGGAGCGCCTGCACCAGATGGAGGTTCTGGTGAAGGAGTGGTTGCAGCGCCCGGCGCGCCGCCCGGGTCCCGGACATTAGGAGGGTGTCGGAGTCCCCGGCCGGACCCTGCGCTCGGGGCCGCGATGTGGACCTCTGTTCCCCCGGCCGCCCCCGCTTGACACCCCGGCCCGGCGCTGGCTTATAGTCGCGCCATGCCTCCCAAGGAACGGGTTTCGCTGGTCAAGACGTCCCTCCCGGGCCCCAAGTCCAAGCTCCTGATTCAAAAGGAGTCCCAGACGATGGCCGCGGGAGCCTACGGGGACCCGGCGGATCGCCGGTTCATGGCGATCAAGGCCCAGGGGTCGCTCATCGAGGACGTCGACGGAAACCGGTTCATCGATTTCGGCTCGGGCTGGGGGACCAACAACGTCGGCAACTGCCACCCGGAGGTCGTGGAGGCGGTGACCGCCACCATGCGCCAGCTCGGCGTGACCTGCTGGACCAGCGCCGGCAACACGGCGCAGCGGCTCGAGCTGGCCGAGAAGCTCCTGGCCGTCTGCCCGAAGAGCAACGACCGCGTGCTGTTCCTGACCACGGGGACCGAGGCGGTCGAGGCGGCGCTCCGGGTGATGCGACGGGCCTCTGGAAGGCAGTTCGTCCTCTCGTTCTACGGGCAGTATCACGGGCTGTCGTACGGCTGCATGGCGGCGGGGCCCCTGGAGGCCCACGTGCGCGAGGACGTCGCCCCCCTGGTCAACGGCTTCGTCTACGCGCCGTACCCGTACAGCTACCGGACGCCGCTGCAATCGCGCACCGGCGGGGGGCCGGGCCGGGCGACGCTCGAGTACATCGAGGACATGATCCTGACCTACGAAGTGCCGCCGGAGCGGATCGCCGGGGTCCTGGTCGAGCCGGTCGTCGGCGAGGCCGGGGTCTGGGTCCCGCCGGACGACTTCCTGCCGGGGCTGCGCGCCCTGTGCGACAAGCACGACTGGTACCTGTGCATCGACGAGGTGCAGAGCGGCTTCGGGCGCTGCGGGAAGATGTGGGCCTTCGAGCACTGGAACGTCGACCCCGACCTGATCGTCGTCGGCAAGGGGCTGTCGGGCGGGTCGATGCCGATCGCCGCCGTAACCGGCCGGCACGAGATCTTCGACGCGGCCCAGGCGTTCGTGGCCGGGACCTACGCCGGCCACCCCGCGGCCTGCGCCGCCGGCGTCAAGACCCTCGAGATCATCGCGCGCGACCGCGTCCTCGAGCACGCCACCGAGCTGGGGGCCTACGGCATGAAGCGTCTGCAGGCGATGAAGGAGAAATTCCCGATCATCGGAGAGGTCCGCGGCATGGGCCTGTGGCTCACCGCCGAGTTCATCAAGGACCCGAAGACGCGCGAGAAGAACTTCGAGGCGGCCGCCCTGGTCAACGAGCACTGCCTGAAGAACGGCCTCTACTACATCCACGACAGCATCTCGTGGTTCGTCCGCATCCAGCCGCCGCTCACCATCGAGCGTCCCCTCTTCGAGCAGGGGATGGACATCCTCGAAGAGGCGATCGCCGCGGCGAACGCCGCCCGCTAGATCAACGCCAGGAGGAGGGGTGTTCCTTCCAGGGGTGCTGGAAGACGCCTTCGATCTTCGGGTCGTTGGGGGCGAACCCGGTGCGCTCGCAGAGCAGCTGGCGCAGCTCGTTCTGGACTTCCTTCGGCGGCGACTGGGGCTCGTGCTTGTCGAGCAGCAGCCGCATCCTGTCGCGCGCCAGCTGGACTTCGTCCTTGCCGCGGCGCTTCCAGTCTCCGTAGGTGCCGCGGAAGGAGATCTTCGGCCAGTACCCCTGACCGGACTTCAGGAACTCGCGCGTGTACGCCTGCCCCAGGTGGTGGTTCGGGGAGTGCCCGACGGACATGATCGACTCGACCATCAGCTTCTCGCGCGTCAGCTCCATGCCGTTGCGCACGAACGACAGGATGTTGCACATCTCCTCGTCGATCACCATCTGCGGGAACGACAGCGTGTTGCCGTCCTCGAGGATGCCGATGCCGACCAGCAGGTCGCAGCCCGACAGGGCCGCGGTCATCCCGGTCGCCATGTTCTCGTAGGCGCACTGGATGCCGGGGATCTTGGCGTCGGAGCAGATGCCCCCCGCCATGTACGGCACGTGGTAGAACTCGGTCATCTGCGCGAACGGCAGGTTGAGCATGATGCCTTCGGGCGAGGCGGTCGAGGCCAGGCCGGTCTTCATGTCGAGCGTCTCCGGGCCGGCGGGATAGATCATCGGCAGCCCCGGCTGCACCAGCTGGTACAGGACCAGGCCGCTCAGGAACTCGACGTTGGTCTGCAGGAGCGTCCCCGCGATCGTGATCGGCGCCGTCGCCCCCTGCAGCGGCATCGGCCAGAAGACGATCGGCACCCATTCCTTCGCCAGCGCGATGCACGCCTCGGTCATCATGTCGTCGTGCTTCAGCGGTGAGACCGGGCAGGTGACCATCGAAAAATACGGGCGGTCCCGCTGCTTGCGCCGGTCGCCGTACACGGCGTCGAGCATCGCCAGGAGGTACGGGACGTCGTCCGGGTCCTGCACGCCGCCCACCATCTGGAAGTGCTTCGACGACCACATGAACGTCGACGCCATCTCGAACAGGGCCCGGAAATCGGTCGAGGCGTCGGTCGGGAAGACCGTCGACCACATGACCTTGATCGGGTCCAGGGCGTCGGCCAGCAGCGTGCTCAAGGCCAGGTCGTGCAACGTCGAAGTGCGGCGCTCGCCGGTCTTCTCGTCGATGGTGAAGGAGGCCTGACCGTCGGTCATGTGGTGCATCTGCTCGCCGTCGATCACCGCGTCGTTCTTCCCGTCGCGCGAGGCCAGCACGAACTTGCGCGGCACGGTCTTCATGCAGCGCTCGACCAGGTCCGGCTTGAGCCAGGCGACGCCCTTGTCGCGGTCCACTCTCTGACCGTTGGCTTCCATGATGTCGAGCGCCTGCTTGTTCTCGTACAGGACGCCGATCTTCTCGAGGATCTCGAGAGAGGACTCGTGGACCAGGCGGACGTCCTTCTCGGACAGCATCGAGACTTTCGGGCGCACGTTCATCAAGGGATCACCTCGCATTTTGGAGCGCTTGTATATGCTGAGATCTTGTCACGGCGCGGTTTTGCGGGTCAATCCCTTTTCGGCATTTATTCCGCGGATTGCATGCCGTAACGGCAACACGCTGTCCGCGCGGATGCCGTAATGGCTTGAGTTCCCACGCTTCGCAACGATGACGCGGCGGGCGGTCGGTCCTCCTTGATTTGCGCCGCCGCGCCCCCCTAAGATGGCGCCCCCGGCGGAGGACGTCCGTGATCGAGTATCTGTCGCCACGCGAGTACGCGGACATGGAGGCGGCTGGCGCCAAGGGGGCGGCGTGGCCGCGGGTGATGGCCTGCTTCCTGGACGGCGCGCGGCTGCTGCTCGGCTGGGATCAGGCGCGATCGGAAGAGGATCTCGCCCGGCTCGCCGGAATCGCCCCGGCCGCTGCACGCGAGGCGATCGAAGAGGCCTCGCGCTGGTGCGTCGCAAGAAAGCTGCACCTCCTCGGCTGGCAGGAGGAGGACGGCAGCCGGCTTCACTTCATGGCGGTCGGCTGAGGGCGCAAGGACTGGCTGATCAGCCACGACCCGGCAGGCTGCCGGGCGCGCCTGGAAGAGATGGCACGAAACGAGGAACGGGCCTGACGCGGCTCGGGAGAGCAATCGCATGGCGGGCAGGAAGCGGATCGTCATCATCGGGGCGGGGCACAACGGCCTGATCGCCGCGAACCTCTTGGCGGAGGGGGGCCACGACGTCACCGTCCTCGAAGCGCGCGCCATCGTCGGCGGCGCCTGCGTGACCGAGGAGCTGTTCCCCGGCTACAAAGTCTCGTCGACCTCGTACGTCAGCACGCTCCTGCTGCCGCAGGCGGTCAAGCGCTTCGACCTGCCACGGCACGGCTACAAGGTGATCCGGCAGGACCCCGCCTTTTTCGTGCCGTACCCGGACGGCCGCACTCTGACGCTGCACGGGGACGACCGCGATCTGCAGGAGATCGCCAAGTTCTCGCGGCGCGACGCAGACCGGTACCATGAATTCCATGCCGTCCTCGAGCGCATCGGCGAGTTCGTCAAGCCGCTCATCATGAAGCCGCCGCCGAGCATCGACGGCCTGGGACCGCGCAACCTGTGGGACCTGCTTTCGGTGGGCCTGGCGGCGCGCCGGCTGTCCCCTTACGACATGCAGATGCTCATCCAGCTCGCCAGCCTCGGCATCGCGGACGTCCTTGATTCCTGGTTCGAGTCGGACGCGCTCAAGGCCTTCCTCTGCTCGCAGGCGGTGATCGGCGCCAACGGAGGCGTGCACCTTCCCGGCACCGCGTTCCTGCTGCTGCACGACGTGTTCGGCGGCGTGGACGGCACGACCGGGGTCTGGGGCGTCGTGGTCGGCGGCATGGGGGCGATCACCCAGGCGCTGGCCGCGGCGGCGCGCGAGCGCGGGGTCACCATCCGCACCAACGCGCGGGTCGAGTCGATCGACCTGGACGACGCCGGTCGTGCGCGCGGCGTCCGCCTGGCCGGCGGCGAGACCATCCACGCCGACACCGTCGC
>DATNEZ010000610.1:0-3636 GCA_035606645.1 Binatia bacterium | reverse complement strand
GAGATGAACGGCAGGTTGATCTCGGCGCGCGCCTCGGCCGAAAGCTCGCACTTCGCCTTCTCGGACGCCTCCTGCAGCCGCTGCAGGGCCAGGCGGTCCTCGCGCAGGGAGATGTTCTCTTTCTGCTCGAACTCGACCAGGAGCCACTCGAGAATCCTCTGGTCGAAGTCCTCTCCGCCCAGGAAGGTGTCGCCCGACGTGGACTTGACCTCGAACACTCCCTGGCCGAGCTGCAGGATGGAGACGTCGAACGTCCCGCCTCCCAGGTCGTAGACGGCGATCTTCTTCTCCGATTCCTCGTTCAGCCGGTAGGCCAGGGAAGCGGCCGTAGGCTCGTTGATGATGCGCAGCACCTTCAGCCCGGCGATCCGGCCGGCGTCCTTGGTCGCCTGCCTCTGGCTGTCGTCGAAGTAGGCGGGCACGGTGATGATCGCCTCGTGCACCTCCGCCTGCAGGTGCTCCTCCGTCATCTCCTTCAGGCGCTCCAGGATCATGGCGGAGATCTCCGGGGGGCTGTAGTCCTTGTCGCGCACCCGGATGCGCACGTCGCCGTTCTTGGCGTCGACGATCTGGTAGGGCGCGAAGCGCTTGGCCTGCTGGACCTCGGGGGAGTTGAATTTCCGGCCGATCAGGCGCTTGACGGCGTACACGGTGTTGTGCGGGTTGGTGATCGACTGGCGCTTGGCGATCTGGCCCACCAGCCGCTGGCCCTTCTCGGTGAAGGCCACGATCGAGGGGGTCGTGCGGGCCCCTTCCTTGTTGGGGACCACCAGGGGCGTCCCTCCGTCCATGACCGCGACGCAGCAGTTGGTCGTGCCCAGGTCGATGCCCATCACCCTGCTCATGAACCCTCCCCCGTCTCGTGGCCGGCGCGATCCTTCGGCGCCTTGCCCGAGGACACCTTGACGAGCGCCGGCCGCAACAGCCTGTCGTTGTGCGTGTACCCCCTCTGCATCTCCTCCAGGACCATGTCCGCCTCGAACCCGGCGACGTCCAGGACCTCCACGGCTTCGTGCAGGTGCGGGTCGAAGGCCGACCCCAGTGCGTCGATCGGCTGCACCCCCTCCTTCCTGAGGAGGTCCAGGAACTGCTGGTGCACCAGCTCGATCCCCTTGCGCAGCGGATCGCGCGACGACTCGGCGGCCTTCAGGGCGCGCTCCATGTTGTCGAGGACCGGCAGGAGCCGCTTCAGGACGTCGCGCGCCGCGGCGCCGCCGGTTTCGTCGCGCTCGCGCTCCATGCGCTTGCGGTAGTTGTCGAAATCGGCCTGCTTGCGCAGCAGCTGGTCGTACAGCCGGTCCTTCTCCTTGAGCGCCTCCTCGAGGAGGGGGGACTTCGAGTCGATCTCCGGCTCGGGCTCGGGGGTCTTCCGCGCGGGCGCGGAGGTCCTGTGCGTCTTCTCCTGCTTGACAGCGCCGGTGGTCTCGTCGACCCCGACGACTTCGAGGATCTCGATGGGCTCCTCCTCGTCCTGGCCGGTCCCCGGGGGTTCCGGCAGATCGGTCGGCTTGCGCGGACGCGTCGGCATACAACCTCCCGCCCGAATATAGGTCAGTGAGGGTGGCTGGTCAATAAACTGGAGAGAAGACGGGAGATATAGCCCACCAGGGCCACGGCCCGCTCGTATTCCATGCGGGTGGGGCCGAGGATTCCCAGGAGTCCGGTAGTGCGGTCGTCCAGCCGGTAGGGGGAGGCGACCAGGGCCAGGTTGCCGAGCGCCGGGTCGTCGGCCTCCGAGCCGATCACGACCCGGACCCCGGGCTGGCTGATGCAGCGATCCAGGAGGCTGACGAGGCGGTGCTTCTCCTCGAAGGTCTCGAACAGCCGGCGCATGGTCTCCATGTCCGAGAACTCCGGGTGTTTCATGATGTTGGTGGTCCCCTCGAGCACCAGCCGGCGGTCGTCCTGCTGGGCGTCGAGGTAGCGGGTCCCCAGGGTGACGGCGTTGTTCAGGAGCTGGTCGAAGGTGGCCTTCTCCTGCGCCATCAGGCCGACCAGGCGGGTGCGGATCTCGCCCAGGGTCAGCCCGGCGAACTCCTCGACCAGGTAGTGCCCCGCCCGCTCCAGGTCGGCCTGCCGGTAGTCCTGCTCGACGTCGAGCAGGCGGTGGCTGACGACCGCGGAGCGATCGACGAACACGCACAAGATCTTGCGCTCGTGCAGCCTGACGAACTCGATGTGCTTGAGGACCGCCTCCTGGATCGGGGGGGCGATGACGTAGCCGATCTGGCTCGTGAGGCGCGACAGGAGCTTCGGGATGATCTCCATCGCCTCGCTGAACTCCCCGCCGGTCTTCGACAGGCTCTCGTCGATCAGGGCGCGGTCCCTGGACGGGATGCGCGCCGGCTCGAGCAGCGTGTCCACGTAGTACCGGTATCCCTTGTCGGTCGGGATCCGCCCGGCGGAGGTGTGCGGCTGGGCCAGGAAACCCATCTCCTCCAGGTCCGACATGACGTTGCGGACGCTGGCGGGGCTCAGCCCCTCCTGGATGATCTTGGAGATCGTCCTGGATCCCACCGGCTCCCCGGTGAGGATGTAGTTGACGATGATTTTCTTGAGGATGTCTTCGGCGCGGGCGTCCATCAGGCGTTTCGACTCATTAGCACTCGTTGACATCGAGTGCCAATATACCGGGGAGCGGGGCTTCTGTCAACGAGCCGTTCCGCCGGCCGGCGCCCCAGCGCTCCGGCTGCGGCCCAGGAGGAACGCCTTGATGAAGGGGTCCAGGTCGCCGTCGAGGACCCGCTGCACGTCGCCGCGCTCGAAGCCGGTGCGGTGGTCCTTGACCAGGGTGTACGGCTGCAGGACGTAGGAGCGGATCTGGCTGCCGAAATCGATGTCCTTCTTGGCCCCCTCCACGGCCGCGCGCTTCTCGTCCCGCTTGCGGCGCTCCATGTCGTACAGGCGGGCCTTGAGGACCTTCATGGCCATGTCGCGGTTCCGGTGCTGCGATCTCTCGTTCTGGCAGGAGACGACGATCCCGGTCGGCAGGTGGGTGACCCGGACCGCGGAGTCGGTCACGTTCACGTGCTGCCCTCCGGCCCCGCTCGACCGGTAGGTGTCGACCCGGAGATCCTTCTCCTCGATCGCCACCTCGATGTCCTCGTTGAGGTCGGGATAGGCGTAGACCGACGCGAACGACGTATGCCGCCGGCCTGACGAATCGAACGGGGAGATGCGGACGAGCCGGTGGACGCCGCTCTCGGCGCGCAGGAAGCCGTAGGCGTCCCGGCCCCGGATCATCAGGGTCGAGCTCTTGATCCCCGCCTCCTCCCCCTTCTGGTAATCGAGCTCCTCGATGCGGTAGCCGCGCGCCTCCGCCCAGCGCAGGTACATGCGGTAGAGCATCTCGGCCCAGTCCTGCGACTCGGTGCCCCCGGCGCCGGGGTGGATCGTCAGGATGGCGTCCCCCGCGTCGTGCTCGCCGGTGAGCATGACCTCCAGCTCGCGCTCGTCGAGCGCCTTCTGGAGCGCCTCGACCGCCTGCCTCAGGTCGGCGCCGACGTCCTCCCCTTCCCCGGCCAGCTCGGCGCACACCTCGGCGTCCTCCAGGCGCTTCTCGAGCCGGCGGAACGCATCGATCTCCGAGACGAGGCGGGTGCGTGTCTTGAGGGCCGCCTGGGCGCCGGCGGGGTC
>DATNEZ010000601.1:0-2340 GCA_035606645.1 Binatia bacterium | reverse complement strand
GACCCCGCGGCGGCGTCGCCGGTCAACGTCTTCGGAAGGATCACGGGCGACGCCACCCGCCTGACACGCGTGCGCGCCGGCAGCGCGCTGAAGCTGACCCGCCTCGAAGGCTAGCCGCTTCACCAGGTGTAGCGCACCTGGTAGGTGACCGTCTTCTCGCCGTCGGGCGGGATCTTCACTTTGAACTCGATCGTCCGGGCGTCGAGCTTCTCGAACGGGTCGGACGACACGAGGACCTTCCAGGCGGACCAGCGGTACAGGTGCTCGACGATGCGGACCTCGACCGGCTCCTTCTTGTGGTTGCGCACCTTCAGCTCGAACGACTCCTCGGAGCTTTGCTTGCTGGAGTCGATCTTGTAGCCGGTCTGGCGGCGCTCGCCTGCGAGATCGAAGGCGCTCCCGAGGATCAAGCGGACCTTCTCGTTCTCGGCCGTGTGGCCGATGAGACTCTCGCCGATGAACTGGCGCGATCCGTCCGCGTCGGCGCGGTAGACCTTGATCGTGCCCTTCGGCATCGGCATCCCGAGGCCGGCCGCCTTGCTGTTGGTGAACTCGAGCATCGTGGCCACGCGCGTCCCCCCCTCGGTGCCGTAGTCGGGGCGGGTGCGCACCATTTCGGGATCCCATCCCATGTACTGGGCCATCATCGCGCCGTCATAGATGTACAGGCGGGAGGCGGGGACGTCGGCCCCCCGGAACAGCTCGAGCTGTCCCGGCTCCCCCTCCCTGAGGCTGACGGGGCGGGGCAGCGTATAAAGATGATAGTCGTCGAACGACCGCTCCGAGGCCTCACCGGGAGCCCCCGGTGCCTGGGCCGACTCGAGCGACAGCACCATCCCCCTGGCCCGTGGGGTCTGGACCCGTCCGACCTCGCCGGCCATGAGCCTGACGCGGGCGTTCTCCCACGAGGCGCCGCTCGAGTTGGTGAGCGTGACCCAGGCGGAGAGATCGAAGCGGTCCCCCTTCTCCGACGTCACGGCGTTGTAGGTCGCCTTCCACCCCACGCCCGCGGTCAGGTAGGACAGCTCGAGCGCCCGGTCTCCCGCGCGCGCGGCCCAGAGGTCCCACTCGAGCGCGGCGCCCAGGAGCACCCCCGCGCCCGGCGGGTCGAACAGCGGCTCTCCGGGAAGCGAGAACTGGATCTTGCCGTCGACCTCGACGATCGGCGGGAGCGTCCCCTGCGGACCCGGGGCGGTGCCGCTCCTCAGGACGCGCCCGCTCGTGATCTCCCTCCGGCCGGTGGCCGGATTGAGCGTCAGGAACGACACCACCTTCCCCTCGTTCTGCCTGAGGAGCGATTCGCGGCTGAGCGGGTCGGCGTCGAGCCTCTGGGCGAGGACGCGCAATCCCTTCGGGTCCTGCCGATCGCGCAGCGTGACCGACTCCGGCTCCAGGAGCCCCGCCACGCCGCCGAGCCGCGCCTGGTTCTCCCCCTCCTTCAGGCGCAGCGTCCGGACCTCGCGGACGAGGGCGAAGTCCTGGTTGTAGATGGTGATCTGCGGCGCCTCCTCGGCCGCCTCCAGCCCCTGGGCCAGGACGGCGAGCCCGAGTACCGCGACGGTCGGGACGATTCGGAATCGAGCGGTGCGCATGAATTCTCCTCCAGACCCTTCACGATACCACTGCTTGACCGCGCTCGACCCGCCGCCTACGATGCGCCGAAGGAGGACTCGCTCATGAGAAAGGCCGTCTTGCCTGTTGCCGCCTGCATTCTGTGCATCGCCTCCGCCGCGGCCGCCCCGCCGGTCGCCGAGTCTCCTTACGGCGGGCTCTCCCCCGTCGGCGGCCGCATCTATCACATCGAGTACCTGCGCGCCTTCCCGGGCAAGTCGGACGACTACGACCGGTTCGTGAAGACCGTGTTCCGCCCGATGCTCGACGCCATGGTGGCGCGCGGCATCTGGCAGAAGTATTCCTTCCTGACCGTGCCCTACCACGGCGTCGCGCCGTGCAGCGACTACACCCACGTGTTCGTGGCGCAGCTGCGCAACTTCGCCGCCCTGGACGACGAGCAGCGGGTCTGGGGCGAGCTGACGAAGAGATTCCATCCGGACGAGGCGGAGCGCACCAGGCTGTTCGAGGAGGATCTGCCCCGGATCCGCGAGATGGTGCGCGAGGAGTTCCTGCAGGACTTCGACTGGAAGTAGTCCCGTACGTTTCAGCGCAGGAGCCGGGCCAGCGCCACCTCGTCGAAGCCCAGGACCCGGGCGCTGCCGCGCACGACGATCGGCCGCCTGATCAGGTTGGGGTTGGCCGCCATCAGGCGGATCGCCTCCGAGGGGGACGGCGGGTTCTCAGCCATCTTCTTCTTGCGATACAGCTCGTTGCGCGTGTTGAGGA
>DATNEZ010000585.1:0-4120 GCA_035606645.1 Binatia bacterium | reverse complement strand
TCTTGACGGTGTTGACGGAAATGCCGCGGACGCGCGCCAGCTCGCGGTACGACAGGCCGTCCACGTAACGCAGGGCGAGGAGAATGCGGGCCTCGCGCGGGACGCGCAGGAGCGCCCGCTGCAGGTCGAGACGCCTGCCGGCGTCGCCGCCGGGGCCGGCCGGGCCCGGGAACAGGGACCCCTGCGGGCGGGGCTTCTCGGCCGCCGCCTCCTCCGGATGCGCCGCGCGCCGGCGCATCTCGTCCACGCAGACGTTCGTGGTGATCCGATAGAGCCAGGTGGAGACGGCCCACTCCGGCCGATAGCTCGCGGCCGATCGGTACAGGCGCAGGAGCGAGCGCTGCAGGGCGTCCTCGGCGTCGGCGCGGTTCCCCAGGAGCCGCCAGGCCAGGGCCAGGAGACGCGGGCTGTAGCCCCTGGCCAGATCGGCGAACGCCTGCTCGTCTCCTCCGGCAATGCGCTTCATCAGGGATCGATCCGCGTCGGTCATCACCTGCTTATACCCGGCGATCGGGCGGAACGGGTGGAAGGGAAAAGGGGACCGCATTATAGGACGCCAGGCTCCTGGCCCGCCTTCCGCCCCGTCATCCGAGCGGCTACAATGACCGTTTCGCGAGGAACACATGACGACGAAGCCCGCGCGGCGGCGATCGGCGGCCCTGGTCGAAGGACTGGGACGCGCGCCGGCGCGCGCCATGCTCAAGGCGGTGGGACTGACCGACGAGGACCTGTCGAAGCCGCTGGTGGGCGTGGCGAACACCTGGATCGAGATCATGCCCTGCAACGTCCACCTGCGCGCCATGGCGGGCTTCGTCAAGGAAGGGATCCGGGCCGCGGGCGGGACGCCGATCGAGTTCAACACCATCGCGGTCTCGGACGGCATCAGCATGGGGACCGAGGGGATGAAGGCCTCCCTCATCAGCCGCGAAGTGGTGGCCGATTCGATCGAGCTGGTGGCGCGCGGCCATCTGCTCGATGCCGTGGTCGCCCTGGCCGGCTGCGACAAGACGATCCCCGGGGCGGCGATGGCCCTGGCCCGTCTCGATCTTCCCTCCTTGGTGCTGTACGGCGGGTCGATCGCGCCCGGGACCTTCCAGGGACGGGACGTGACGATCCAGGACGTGTTCGAGGCGGTCGGGGCCCAGGCCGCGGGCCGCATGAGCGTCGAGGACCTGCGTGCGCTCGAGGACCGGGCCTGTCCCGGGGCCGGCGCCTGCGGGGGACAGTTCACCGCCAACACCATGGCGACCGCACTGGAGTTCCTCGGCCTCTCCTTCATGGGGAGCGCCGGCGTGCCGGCCGAGGACCCGGCGAGGCAGGAGGTGGCGCGCGCGGCGGGCCGGATGGTGATGGAGGCGTTCCAGGCCGACCGGCGGCCCGGGCGGATCCTGACGCGCGGCGCCTTCGAGAACGCCATCACCTCGATCGCCGCGACCGGCGGATCGACGAACGGGGTCCTGCACCTGCTGGCGCTGGCGCGCGAGAGCGGCGTGCCGCTCGAGATCGACGACTTCGACCGGCTCAGCCGGCGAACGCCGATCCTCGCCGACCTCAAGCCGGGAGGACGCTACGTCGCGACCGACATGCAGCGGGCGGGCGGGACGCGCCTCCTGGCGCGGCGGCTCGCCGAGGCCGGGCTCCTGAATGCGGACGAGGCGACGATCTCCGGCCGCACCCTCGGAGACGAGGCGCGCGAGGGGCGCGAGACGCCCGGGCAGAAGGTCATCCGCCCCCTGTCCGATCCGGTCCAGGGAACCGGCGGTCTGGCCATCCTGAAGGGGAACCTGGCGCCCGAGGGGTGCGTGGTGAAGACGGCGGGGCACACGCGCCCCCACCACCGCGGCCCGGCGCGCGTCTTCGATCGCGAGGAGGACGCCTTCGCCGCGGTGCAGGCGCGTCGCATCGTGCCCGGCGACGTGGTGGTGATCCGGTACGAGGGTCCGAGCGGCGGGCCCGGGATGCGGGAGATGCTCGCGGTCACGGCCGCCCTGGTCGGGCAGGGACTCGGCGAGCAGGTCGCGCTCCTGACGGACGGCCGGTTCTCGGGGGCCACGCACGGGCTGATGGCCGGCCACGTCGCCCCGGAGGCGGCGCGCGGCGGCCCCATCGCGGCGGTTCGCGAGGGAGACATGGTCCGCTTCGACGTCGACGCGCGCCGCATCGACGTCGAGATCCCCGACGAGGAGATCCGGTCCCGCCTGCAGTCGTGGACGGCGCCGCCCCCGCGTTACCCGCGGGGCGTGTTCGCCAAGTACGCCCGCCTGGTTTCATCGGCCAGCGAGGGGGCGGTCACCGGCTAGCCGGGATCTCTCCGCGTCACGCGGGCGCTCGTGCCGCCGTGCGCTATGATGGAACCGATGACCTCGCCCATCCGTCCGGCCCGACTGAAGCCCGGCATGACGATCGAGAAGGCCGCGGCCCGCATCGCGCCGCCGGCGGCCGCCGCCGGCGCGCGGACCGTCCGCGGCCGGGCGCTCGTCTTCTGGGATCCGAAGCGCCCCGGCAGGAAGCTCGACGCCATCGACACCGACCAGATCACCCCCTCGTCCGACTGCGTCTCGGAAAGCCTCGAGACGCTCGACGAGCGCTGGAAGGCGGGCGCGTTCCGCTACCTCATGCCCGATTTCCGCCGGCGGGTCCGCGAAGGGGCGAACTTCGTCGTCGCGGGGGACCGGTTCGCCATCGGATCGTCGCGCGAGATGTCGCCCGCGGGGCTGAAGGGGATCGCGGAGGAGGCGGGGCTCGATCTCGTCATCCTGTGCGGCGGCAACATGGGGGACATCTTCCGGAGGAACGCCATCAACCTGGGGCTGCACGTGATCCAGTCGCCGGAGGCGGTGGAGGAGGCGCAGGACGGCGACGAGATGACGTTCGACGTGGAGACGCGCGCCATCACGAACGTCACGCGGGGGACGACCCACCGGCCGGTCCCGCTGACCGCCAAGGAGGAGGAGATCCGGAAGACCGGCGGCATCATCGAGATCGGCAGGCGGGAATTCCTCGATTCGATCCGCCGGGTGCCGCGCGTGGAGTTCCCGGACGAGCGGCAGGCGCGGACCATGACGATCACCGAGCAGATCGTCTGGGCCCACCGCGTCGACCGGGAGGTCCCGGTCCGGCCGGGGGCGACGCTGCGGCTGGTGGCGGACCTGCTGCCGGCCTCCGACGGCACGGCCCCCTTCGCCATCCACACCTTCAACCGGATCTCCGGCGGGAACGTCATCGACCCGCGCCAGGCGGCGATAGCCAGCGACCACTTCGTGTTCACCGGCAAGGCCGAGGACGATCGGCAGACTTCGATCTCGATGGAATTCGCGCGCCATCACGGCATCGGCAAGCCGCATTTCGCCGCGCCGGGCGACGGCATCTTTCACTTCTATTTCCCGGAGCAGGGATTGATCGTTCCGGGGGGCTTCTACCCGGGCGCGGACTCCCACAGCCGCGCCTACGGCGCGTACGGCGCGGTCGGCATCGGCGTCGGATCGACCACCCTGGGCTTCGGCTGGGCGACCGGGACGATCTACTTCACCCTGGCGAAGGCCCGGCGCGTCGTCTTCACCGGAAGGCTGCAGCCGTGGGTGACCGGCAAGGACATCGTCCTCGAGCTCCTGCGCCGCTGGGGCGCGGCCCAGTCGGCCGGCATGTCGGTGGAGTTCGTCGACGCGGGCGGCCAGCTCCCGATGCCCTACCGGAACACGATCGCGAACATGATGGCCGAAGGGGAGGCGCAGAACGGCGTGTTCGCGTGCGACGCGATCACCGAGGCCTGGTATGGCGCCCGGGGGATCGCGCTTCCGTATCCGCGACTCGTCTCGGGGGCCGAGGCGCGCTTCGAGCTCGACGAGACGCTCGACCTCGACGCCGTGCGGCCGATGATCGCGCGCCCGTTCAGCCCGGGGAACGCGCACCCCGCCGAGACGGTGGCGAAGGAGAGGCTGACCTTCGACAAGGCGCTCATCGGCTCGTGCACGAACGGCTCGTACGACGATTTGCTGGGAGCGGCGCTCGTCATCCGCGCCGCCCGCGAGGCGGGCCAGCGCCACGTGGCCAAGGGAGTGGACTTCGTGATCTTCCCCGGAAGCGGGACGGTGCGGGAGCAGATCGAGCTCACCGATCCGCG
>DATNEZ010000573.1:0-3308 GCA_035606645.1 Binatia bacterium | reverse complement strand
ACGAGTCCTGGCCCACCGGCGTCGCGATGCCGAACGGCAGGTCCTGGGTGAACTCGAAGGTCTCGAAATGGTCGAGGACGACGGGCTCGGTGAGCCCACCCCGGAGGTGCTCGAGAGCCCGGGCCATGAGCAGCAGCGCGTGCCGGCCTAGCCGGGCGCTCAGGCGGGTCACGGTGGACGGAGCGCAGCCGAGGTTCCTGGCCAGCTGCCGATGCGCCGAGCCAGCCTGAAGACCCGCCGCGACAGGAACGAGCAGCTCGGGACGCTTCAAATAATAAGACAACCCGAAGCTCTGTCTCGAAAAGGTGCGACGGCAGGTGAAGCAACGGAAGCGCGGCACGGTGCGTCGCCCGGTACGAAAGGTCCCGTGACGCAGAAACCGATAATCCGGAGCGGTCCGTCGATGGTCGGGACACCCCGGCCACGGGCAGAAGGCGGGCGAGAAGTGTTGCAGACGCTCGACGGGAGTCCCGGGCCAGTACACGTCCCCCGGAGGATCAAACCGCGTGCCCATGAGCTAATGTGCGCAACTGGCTGATGGGAAGGAATTATGCCTTCAGCCCAGCCAACCTAGCGACCAGCTCCGGCCACCAGACGAACGCCCCGTTCATCTCCGACCGCAACAAGCTCCGCACCACTATGGCTAGGACGCGAGGGGCGGCGTCTGCCTGACGGGAACTCCGAGGCCGCGCAGCCGTGCGATCAGGTCCGGGACCGGCATCCCCTTGCTCCAGCACTCCAGCGCCCCGAGCCTTTTGGCCGCCCGCTCGACCGCGGCGCCGCCGAAGGCGGTCAGCAGGACCACCCGGGTGGCCTTCTCCTTCGCCCGCCCGATCACCTGGAGCCCCTCGAAATCGGGCGCCCCGCTCAGGCGCAGATCGGTGATTACCAGGTCGAACGAGTGGCGGCGGAGGAGCCCTTCCGCCTCGTCCAGGGTGGCGGCGGTCCGCACCTGGACCTGGTCCGATCTCAGGATGGTCGCGAGCGACTCGCAGAAGTCCACGTCGTCGTCGACGACCAGGATGCTCAGGGGCGCACGCGCGGCGGTCACGGGCAATCGGCCGCGTCCGGTCGACGCGGCAGACCGCCGGTGCCCGTGCCGTACGACGTCTGGCCGGTCTCGCGCGCCAGGTAGAAATCGGACTTGCCGATGGCCGGCGGCTGCGGATCGAAGAGGTACTTCGCGGCGATCTGGCCGCAGGCGATCGTATTGACCGTGCCGAGGTGCACCTGGCCCCCCGCGATGCGCAGGTCCGCGACATTGCCCCAGACGAGGTCGATCGAGCGCGGCAGCGTCGTCCCGAGCGGGCAGGCGAGCGGGTTGCCGAGGGTCAGGGTGGGATCGCTCCCCGGCGTCCCGAGCGCGATGGCCACACAGGACGGCGAGACGCAGGCCGCCTCCTGGTTGTCGATCCGCCCGTCGCAGTTGTCGTCGATCGTGTTGCGGCAGACCTCGGGGATCCCGGGGCGCACCAGCGGGTTGCTGTCGAGGCAGTCCCCCTCGCAGGAGGCGAGGCCGTCGTGGTCGAGGTCCGCCTCGGCGGACGGGACGACGCCGTCGCAGTCGTCGTCGATCCGGTTGCACGCCTCGAGGGCGCCCGGATGGCGCAGGGGGTTGCCGTCGTCGCAGTCGTTCCGGCAGATCGCGTAGCCGTCCGCGTCGGCGTCCGCCTCGACCAGCAGGACGGCGCCGTCGCAGTTGCTGTCGGCCCCGTCGCAGATCTCCGGGGCGCCGGGGTGGGCCGAGGCCAGGAGCGGCCGGCAGTCGCATGAGTCCCCCCAGCCGTCGCCGTCGCTGTCGGGATAGCCGTTCAGGACGTCGAACACGCCGTCGCACGGGGCGACCGGAGTCGCAGCCGGGGCCGGATCGCACGCGTCGCCGGCGCCGTCCCGGTCGCCGTCGAGCTGCGACGGGTTGGACGCCGCCGGGCAGTTGTCGCAGGCGTCCCCGCGCCCGTCGCCGTCGGCGTCCGGCTGCACGTAGACGCCTCCCTGCAGGATGGCGGCCGGATTGATCCCGAGCGGCAGGTGCGGGCACAGATCGACGGAGTTCGCCAGGCCGTCGTGATCGGCGTCCGCCGCGGGCATCAGGAGGATCGACACGCTGCCCGCCCGGTTGCGCCCGGACGGGTCGGCATCGGGGGAGGCGGCCAGCAGATCGGCGATCCCGTCCCCGTTGAGGTCCCCCGCGGCCAGCGCCGCGCCGAGATGATCGGCATCCGCCTTGCCGGTGACCAGGAGCGGTGCCCGGGCCTCTTCCTGGGCCGGGTCGAGCGGCGGGTCCCCCGGCCGTGGACTGTGCGCCACGACGCGCCCGCGGCCCGGTGGGGCGAACGGCGCGCCGGTGACGACTTCCCCTTCATGATCGATGTCGAGGTCCTCGATCACCACCTCGGTCCCCTTGGAATTGAAGGCGGGTCCCTCGATCTTGGTGATCCATGATCCCGGGCTGGCCAGGTCCACGACGCTCCCCGGCGACAAGCGGGTGGAGGTCTCGAACCCGACGTAGACGGCGCCGCCGTCGGTCCCGCCCGGCGGCGTAGTCCCGTCAGCGAGCGGCGCCGACAGGACCAGGTCGGCCCGTCCGTCGTTAGTCAGCGTGCCGAGCCTCACCTTGCGCCCGGCGGCGTCTCCGGCCGCGGCCCCGGCGATGGTCGCCACGCGCGCCGCGTCGGTGACCACGTTGACCACTCCCCCCGGTGCGGAATTCGAATCGGGATGCAGGTAGACCGCCCCCGCCAGGGCCCGTCCGAGGGGCGAGGCGTCCGGCGCCCCGGCCGCCGCTTCCGGCCGGCCGTCGCCGTCGACGTCCCCCAGCGCCACGCTCGAGCCCAGGTGCGATCCGGCCGCCCCGCGCAGCTCGAGCGCCGGCGGCGCGGTCGCGGCCCCCAGGTCGTAGCTGGGGGGACCGAAGTGATCCAGAAGGACGAGCACCGCGCGGCCGTTCTCGAGCGCGGGCGTCAGGTCGTACGACGGCGCCCCGACGAAGACGTCGAGGTCGCCGTCGACCTCCCAGTCCCAGGCGGCGATCGCCGCGCCGAAATGCTCTCCCGCCTGGCCGCCGAGGATCGACACCTGCGCCGTCGCCGGGCCGATGACGATCTCGCCGGCGGCGAACGGCGCCAGGTAGACGAACACCGCCCCCTTTTCCGGCTCGGGTGGCTGCACCCAGGTGGGGCAGCCGATCACCAGGTCGTCGAGCCCGTCGCGGTTCACGTCGGCGGCCAGCAGGGCGGCGCCGCAGTCGCCACCGTTCGCGTCGCCGAAGGTCGTGTCGGCCGGCTGCGTCGCCAGGTCGCGGGTCGCCC
>DATNEZ010000569.1:0-2312 GCA_035606645.1 Binatia bacterium | reverse complement strand
CTCCATGAACATCGCTCTGGTCGACGCCCAGGAGGCGGCGCGCGCCTACCGCGAGAACCGCGATGCGTTCCTCTCCTGGGGGTCTGGAAAATCCGCGCCACCCCCTTGACGGCGCGACGTCCAGATGACGGACAGATCGCCGCAAACCCGCATCAAATCTGGATTATCACGTTGCCGCGCTTTCCGGCCGGTGGTATAGAATACCCAGCCGACCGGGGAGAGGATGAAGCCCCCCCGGACTTCGGGGGGCCTCCATGACAGGCGATTCCACCACGACCCCGCCGCGGGCCCCCGCGGCGGCTACGCGTAAGCTGCGCATCCTGATCGTCGACGACGACCAGGACAGCGTCGATCTGCTCACGCAGTGGCTGACGATGGGGGGCTACGAGGTCACGAGCGCCAACGACGGCCAGGAGGCCCTGCGCCGCGTGCCGGCCGATCGGCCCGACCTCGTCCTTCTCGACCTCGCCATCCCTCCCCCCGACGGCATGCAGGTCATGCGCGCCATCAAGCGGGACCGCGTCATGTCCACCGTCCCGGTCGTGGTGATGACCGTCAAGCGGGACGTGAAGAGCAAGGTCGAGTGCCTGAAGAGCGGCGCCGACGACTACATCGTCAAGCCGTTCCACTTCGACGAGCTCGACGCCGTCCTGCGCTCGTCGCTCAAGAAGCGCTACCTCTACACCTCGCTCGAGCGCGCCAACCGCCAGCTGCGCGACGCCAACGAGCGCCTGCTGAAGCTGACCGTCACCGACGAGCGCACCAACCTCCTGAACGACCGCTACCTCAAGCGCCGCCTGGCGGAGGAGTTCAAGAGGGCGCAGCGCTACGGCACGCCGCTGTCGGTCGCGCTCCTCGACCTGGATCATTTCAAGGAAGTGAACGACAAGTACGGCCACGACTGCGGCGACCAGGTGCTGCGCGAGTTCGGCAACCTGCTCACCGCCAGCGCGCGCACCACCGACATCGTCGGCCGCTTCGGCGGCGAGGAATTCCTCATGGTCCTGCCGAACACCGACGGCATCCGCGCCGCCATCGTCGCCGAGCGCGTGCGCAAGGCCGCCGAGGAGCACGTCTACAAGTACAAGGAGTCGCTGGTCCGCGTCACGACCAGCGCCGGCGTCGCCTCGGTGCCGGCCAACGCCCAGGTGCACGACGAGAACGAGCTCCTCAAGGCGTCCGACCAGGCCCTCTACCGCGCCAAGCAGGCCTCGCGCAACCGGGTCATTCTCGATCGCGCCTCGATGCCCACCGACGTCCTCGAAGGGGACCTGTCCGCCATCTTCAAGGCCTCCTACGAGGACGACATGCAGCGCGGCTCCCAGCCCCCCGAGCGCTGAAGAGAGAGCCCCCCCGGCGGCCGTCGCCGGCCCGGGCCCGACCGCCTCCCCCGCTCACTCCCCCTCGCCGCCGCGCCGTGGTACCCTAGTTCTCCGCTCGGACTCCCCCGGGGTGGAAGGATGGGCATGCCATCGAATCGGAACGGAGCAGGCGTCGGCAGGCGCCTCAATCCGACCCGGATCCTGCTCCGCATCGGGCTCGCCGTGGCGTTGGTCCTGGCCGGCCTTCTGACCCTCGCCTTCATCGACGGGAACTGGCGCTTCGCCCACATGGAGGCGGCCGCCCCCGCGCGCGTCTTCTCCGCCCCCTTCGTCCTGGCCGACGACGTGGCGGTCAACCGGGAGGACCTGCAGGAGCGCCTGTCCCGCCTCGGCTACCAGAAGATCGAGGGGCACCCCGAAACGCCCGGCTCGTACTCGGTCCGCTTCCGGTCCATCGAGATCTATCTCAACGCCTTCGAGTATCCGTGGGGCAAGTTCGACGCGACCCCCGTGCGCGTCAAGACTTCCTTCGGACGCGTCAGCCACGTCGAGAACCTGGCGACCGGAGACGATCTCGAGCAGGCGCTGCTCGAGCCGGAATCCCTCGGCACCCTGTCCGGCAACGTCACGGAAGAGCGCCTGGCCGTCCCGGTCGACGACCTGCCGAAGACCCTCACCGAGGCGGTCATCTCGGTCGAGGACCGCCGGTTCAAGGGGCACACCGGGATCGACCCGCGGGCCACCCTGCGCGCCCTGTTCGCCAACGTCAAGAGCGGCGAGGTGGTGCAGGGCGGCAGCACCATCACCCAGCAGCTCGCCAAGAACCTGTATCCCGGCGGCGAGCGGACTTTCGCGCGCAAGATCTGGGAAGCCCTCGCGGCGCTGGGCCTGGAGGCCTTCCACAGCAAGGACGAGATCCTCGAGCGCTACCTCAACCAGATCTACCTGGCCCAGCGCGGGCCGACGTCGATCATCGGCGTCGGGGCGGCC
>DATNEZ010000567.1:0-3148 GCA_035606645.1 Binatia bacterium | reverse complement strand
TCCTGTCCAGTTTCGGCGACGGGCTGACGCGGTTCCTGTTCCACCCGGGCCGGACGTTCGAGAGGCATTTCACCACGGGTGTCTCTGGCGACTGGGTCCGCATCGCCGACGCTGACGCCGACGGCCATCCGGATCTGCTCGTCTCGGGGCCGAAGATCCTGCGCGGCCAGGGGGACGGCAGGTTCCAGGAGCCCGAGCTCCTGACGATCGCTGCGAGCGCTCTCGACGTCGCCGATTTCAACGGCGACGAGCTGCCCGACCTGGCCGTGATCCAGGGGACCTCGGCCGGGATCGTCTACGGCGGGCCGGGCGGCCGGTTCGAGGCGCCCTACACGCTCCCCGTCAACGGCATCCTCAGCCGCGGCGTCGCTGTGGCGGACCTCGATCGGGACGGGGACGAGGACCTGGTGGTCTGCAGGTCGTACACCGGACCGGCCGTCCTCCTCGGGGCCGGAGACGGCACGTTCCAGGGGCCAGCGCAGGCGCACGCCGACCGGTACTCCAGCGATCTCGCGCTGGGAGACCTCGACCACGACGGGATCCCCGACCTGGTCTACGCCGCCGTGCGGGACAACGAGATCTCGGTCTCTCTGGGCATCGGGGACGGCCGCTTCGGCCCCGAGTCGTTCTTCCCGGTCGGCGACGGCCCGAGCGCCGTCGTCCTGGCCGATCTGAACGGCGACGGCCATCTCGACATCGCCGTCGCAAACGGCGATCAGTACCCCGACCTGCAGGACGACAACGTCTCCGTCCTGCTGGGGCATGGAAACGGCGCCTTCGATCCGCAAACGACGTACCGCGTCGGCCGGACCCCGTCGGACCTGGCCGTCGCCGATCTCGACCACGACGGCGTCCCGGATCTGGTGGTGACCAATCACGACACGGATGACATCTCGATCCTCCATGGAACGGGCGGCGGGGCCTTCCAGCCCGGCGGCCGGATCCCCGTGGGGAACGGGCCGACGTCGGTCGCGATCGGCCTCGTGAACGGCGACGCCTTCCCGGACCTGGCGGTGACCAACGGCGGGTACGAGTTCGGCGGCCTCTACCATCCGAACACGACGTCCCTGCTGTTCGGGCTCGGCGACGGGACCTTTGCGGCGCAGCCGATGCTGTCGGTCGGGTCGAGCCCGCAGATCGCCCTGTTCGCCGATGTCGATTTCGATCGAGTCCCCGACCTGCTGATCGGCAGCCGGGGGGAGTCGGGGCCCGACGCGTGGCTGTCGGTCTTCCCGCACCTCCCCGCGGGGGGCCTCGGGCCGGAGGTGCGGTTCGGCCTGGGGGGCGGGATGTCTGCGATGGCCGCGGGGGATTTCGACGGCGACCACCGCCTGGACCTGGCGATCGTGCCGGCACCCGGCGGGGTGAGCATCGTTCTCGGGACCGGCCCCTTCCCCGTCCTGAACAACCCGCCCCAGGCGGTCATCACGGCGGCGGCCACCGTGGAGTGCGGCGGCCCGGCGGGGGGCGTCGTGACGCTGGACGGCTCCGGCTCGATCGACGCCGATTCCACGCCCGGAACGAACGACGACATCGTGTCGTTCGAATGGCTGGAGAATCCCGGCCGGCCGGACGAGCGGCCGCTCGGGACCGGCGCCCACCTGACGATCACCCTGCCGCTCGGCGCGCATTCGATCGGCCTGCGGGTGACCGATTCACAGGGCGAGAGCGGCCTCGCGACGACCGTCGTCACGGTGCGGGACACCGTTCCCCCGACGCTGACGCTGGCGGCCGACCCGCCGGTCCTTTGGCCGCCGAACCATCGCCTGGTCCCGGTGCATTTGTCCTGGCAGGTGAGCGACGTGTGCGATCCGGCGGTGACGGCACGCCTCACGAGCGTCAGCAGCAGCGAGCTGGTCGACGCGGCGGGGGACGCCGACGGCCGGACCGACGGTGACATCGAATCGGCGGATGTCGGCACATCCGACCAGGAAATCCTCATGCGCGCCGAGCGCTCGGCCCAGGGGCCCGGCCGGACCTACATCGTCACCTTCATGGCCCGGGACGCCTCGGGGAACTCCGCCTCGGCCCTGGCCGCCGTCACGGTGCCGCACGATCTGGGACAGGGCCCGGAGCCGCTCCAGATCCGCCTCGAGCCGAACGGCGTGCCCGGCATGGCCCGCCTGTACTGGACCCAGGTCGCCGGCGCGCAATGGTACGACGTGATCTCGGGGAACGTGGATAGCCTGCGCGTGGACGGAGCGAAGATTACGCTGGGATCGGTGCGCGTGCCGCGCCGCCTGCTGTCCGAAACGTCCTGGACCGAGGGGGACGGCACGCTCGCCGGCGGCCCCGCGGCCACGCAGCCGGCCGCGGGCCGGGCGTTCTTCTATCTCGTGCAGTACCGCGACGGCGACGGGATGAGCGGCTTCGGGACCGAGTCGGCCCCCTGGCCGAGCGAGCCTGTCTCCTGCGACGGCGGCTGTCCGGGGACCGAGCCGCAGGGCGCCGCGACGGGGACGCCGAAGCGGCGCTAGCTCGCGCGCTGCCCGGCTTTTGGTAAGCTGTGCCCGCCGATGCTTCCGGAATCGCTCGCCGTTCTTGCGCTGCCCGTGCTCGGCCTGGCGCCCCTGCTAATCCTGGCGCGCCGCGCCCCGGGCCACCACGCTAGGAATCTGTCTGAAGGCCGCGCCTCAGCCGGCGTTCTTCTTGGCCCGCGCCACGATCGCGTCGAAGGCGGGGTCGCCGTGCAGGCGTTTCAGGTCGGAGTCCTTCGCCATCACGTCCCAGTGCGAGTAGCCGTGCGTCACGGCCTGATCCAGCCAGTCGAGCGCCCCCTTGCGGTCGCCGCGCAGCGACGCCAGACATCCCAGGTTGTAGAGGGTATTGGCCACGTCGGGGTGATTCTCCCCCAGCACGCGGCGCACTTTCTGGAGCGATTCGAGGAACAGCGCCTCGGCCTCGGCGTGGCGCCCCTCGACGGCGTAGATGTTCGCCAGGTTGTTCATGCTCGTGAGCGTGGACGGATGGTCTTCGCCCAGCACGCGCCGGCGCCTCGCGAGGGTGTCGCTGTACAGCGCCTCGGCCTCGGCGTTGCGTCCCTGGTCATCGAACAGGTAGGCGAGCTCGTTCATCGCCTCGAGCGTCCTGGGATGGTCGTCCCCCAGGATGCGCCGCAGGCTGTCCAGGGTCTCGCGATGGAGTTTCT
>DATNEZ010000554.1:0-5242 GCA_035606645.1 Binatia bacterium | reverse complement strand
GGTCGCAGTTGGTGTCCACCACCGCCACCACCGGGATGTCGAGCTTCCTGGCCTCCTGGACGGCGATGTGCTCTTTCTTGGGATCGATGATGAACAGAGCGTCGGGCAGACGATCGAGCGTCTTGATCCCCGTCAGGACCTTGGCAAGCTTCACCCGCTCCTTCTCGAGCTGCAGCAGCTCCTTCTTCGTGTAGCGGCCTTCCACCGGGTTCTGCAGGAAGGTCTCGAGCCACCGCAGCCGCTCGATGCGCTTCTTGATCGTGCGGTAGTTGGTCAGGGTGCCGCCCAGCCAGCGCTGGTTCACGAACGGCATGCCGACGCGGGTCGCCTCCTCGGCCACCGCCTCCTGGGCCTGGCGCTTGGTGCCGACGAACAGGAGGGCGCCTCCCTGCACCGAGACCTGCTGGACGAAATCGATCGCCTCGCGGAACTTGATGAGGGTCTTCTGGAGATTGATGATGTAGATGCCGTTTCTCTGGCCGAAGATGAACTCGCGCATCTTCGGGTTCCAACGCTTGGTCTGGTGCCCGAAGTGGACCCCGGCCTCCAGAAGCTCCTTCATCGTGACCGCCGTCAAATCGCCCCTCCTGTCATGGATGCTCTACCGCTTCGAGTACTGGAACCGGGCCCGCGCGCCCTTCTGCCCGTATTTCTTGCGTTCCTTCACGCGCGAGTCGCGCGTCAGGAATCCGGCTTCCTTCAGCTTGCCCCGGAGCGTCGGCTCGAACACCACGAGGGCGCGGGCGATGCCGTGCCGTATGGCTCCGGCCTGGCCCGCCTCGCCGCCCCCCGCCACGTTGACCAGCACGTCGAACTTCTCCGCCGTCTCGGTCAGCGCCAGGGGCTCGCGCACCACGCGCTTCAGCGCGTCGGTATGGAAATAGACGTCGATCGGGCGCCGGTTGACGACCAGCTTGCCCGCGCCGTGTCGCAGGTACACCCGCGCCGTCGCGGTCTTGCGTCGTCCCGTCGCGTAGAACTGCACAGCCGACATGCCATCAACCTCCGGTCCGGCGTCAGGCCGGAACTGCCAGCGTCTCGGGTTTCTGGGCCTCGTGCGGGTGCTGCGGCCCGGGGTACACCTTGAGCTTCGTGCCGAGCTTCCTGCCGAGGCTTCCCTTCGGAAGCATTCCCTTCACCGACCACTCGATCACGCGGGCGGGACGGGCCTTGAGCATCTTCGCCGCCGGGACCTCCTTGAGGCCGCCGGGATACCCGGTGTGCCAGCGGTACAGCTTCTTCTCCAGCTTGCGCCCCGTCAGGCGGACCTTGCCGGCGTTCACCACGATCACGAAATCCCCGGTGTCGGCGAACGGCGTGTAGGTGGGTCGGTGTTTCCCCATCAGGATCCGGGCCACGAAAGTGGACAGCCGGCCGAGGGTCTGGCCGTCCGCGTCCACCATGATCCACTTCCTGTCCGCGTCGGCCTGCTTACAGACGTACGTTTTCATCCATTCCCCGCGATCAAATGGAAGCACCCCGAGACTGTGGTGCAAGTCGGTCATTTTGGCAGGCAGGGGCAAGTGCTGTCAAGTCTTATCTGGTTTCCGAGGCGCCGGACATCAGGAGCACCAGGACCGCCTTCTGGGCGTGCAGGCGATTCGCGGCCTGGCTGAACACGACCGAGGCGCTGGATTCGATGACCTCCTCCGTGACCTCCTCGCCCCGGTGCGCCGGCAGGCAGTGCATGAAGATGGCCCCCTTCGCGGCCCGCGCCATGACGCGGTCGTTGACCTGGAACGGCCGGAACACCAGCACCCGCGCGTCGTGCTCCGCCTCCTGCCCCATGCTCGCCCAGGTGTCGGTGTACACCACGTCGGCCCCCTCGACCGCCTCGTCGACGTCATGCCCGATCGTGAGGCCGGCGCCGGTTGCCGCCGCGTCGGCGCGGGCCCGCCTGACCACCTCGGGGTCGGGGGCGTAGCCGGGGGGCGTGGCCACCCGGACGCTCGCTCCCAGCTTCGCGGCGGCGTACATCAGGGAGTGCGTGACGTTGTTGCCGTCGCCGACGTAGGCCAGCGTGATCCCCTCCGTGCGCCCGAGCGCTTCCCGGACGGTCAGGAAATCGGCCAGCGCCTGGCACGGATGCGAGTGGTCCGAGAGGCCGTTGATCACGGGGATGTCGGCGAACCGCGCCAGATCGACGATCGCCTCGTGCGAAAACGTCCGCGCCATGATGCCGTCGGCCATGCCGGACAGGGTGCGGGCGATGTCCGCGACGCTTTCCCTTTTCCCCATCGAAATGTCGGCGGGCCCCAGGTAGATGGCGTGCCCGCCGAGCTGGGTCATCCCGGCCTCGAAGCTGACGCGCGTGCGCAGGGAGGGCTTCTCGAAGATCATCGCCAGCGTCCGGTTCGGAAGCGCGGACGAGAACGCGGCCGGGTCCCGCTTGATGCGGGCGGCGAGGTCGAGGATCTCCGCGATCTCCTCGCGCGGCAGGTCGTGGATCGAAATGAGGTCGGTGCTCTTCATGCCGCCCCCTTCCCGCGGGTACCTCGGCCCGCCTGCGCCTTCCCGGCCCTTCCCGACCGCGGCGCCGCGGCGACCAGGTGCGTGCCCGCCCGGCCCCGCACCGCCTCGGCGAGCCTCGGCCCCGAGGTGATCAGGACGTTTCGTCCGGTCTTCTCAACGAACTCGATCGCCGCCCGGATCTTGGGCCCCATGCTCCCCTCGGGGAACTGCCCGTCGGCCTGGTGCCTGCGGGCCTCGTGGACGTCCATGCGCCTGATCCCCTTCTGGTCCGGCTTGCCGAACTGGACCGCCACCTGGTCGACGCCGGTCAGGATGACGAACAGGTCCGCCTCGAGCTCTGAGGCGATGAGCCCGGCCGTGTAGTCCTTGTCGATGACCGCCTCGACCCCCCGGAGCTCCCCCTGCCTGGTCCGGTAGACCGGGATGCCGCCGCCGCCTCCCGCGATGACGATGCCGCCGTCCTCCACGGCCCGCCGGATCGCGTCCTTCTGGACCACCTCGAGCGGCCGCGGGCTCGGGACCACCTTCCGCCAGCCGCGACCGGAGTCCTCCACCATCGACCACCCTCGGTTGTGCATCAGGAAGTCGGCCCGGAAGCGCGGGTAGAACGGGCCGATCGGCTTCGTCGGCCGCCGGAATCCCGGATCGTTCTGATCCACGACGACCTCGGTGATCAGGGTGAGGACCCCCATGCTGCGCCGCAGTCGGCTCCGCCTCAGCTCGTTGAGGAGAGCCAGCTCGAGGAGGTAGCCGATGCTCCCGGACGACATGGCGACGCAGAGGTCGAGCGACAGCGGCGGCACCTTGGTCACGGCCTCCTCGACCTGGATCAGGATGTTACCGACCTGGGGCCCGTTGCCGTGGACCAGGACCAGCTGGTACCCCTCCCTGAGGATCGGGATCAGCGAGCGCGCGGTCTCCCGCGCGTTCTCGATCTGCTCCCACTGGGTCCCCTCCTGGCCCTTCTTGATGAGGGCGTTGCCGCCGAAGGCGACGACTGCCAGATGTCCGCGCCGCGGCATGGGGACCGCGTCCTACGGGAGCCGGTCGAGGGCGTCGTCCAGGTCGGGCTTGCCGATCTCCTGGAGCTCGTAGGTCACCCGGAGGGCCGGCTTGACGAAATGGATGGTCCGGCGCAGGTCGATGGGCGTGGCGATCAGGACCAGGTCGCAGTCCACCTTGTCGATGGTCTGCTTCAGCTCGTTCATCTGCTTCTCGCCGTAGCCGACGGCGGGAAGGAGGGTCCCGATCCCCGGATACTTGCGGAATGTCGCCGCGATCGACCCGACCGCGTACGGGCGGGGATCGACGATCGAGGCCGCCCCGAAGCGCTGCGCGGCGATGACCCCGGCCCCGTAGCCCATCTCGCCGTGCGTGAGGGTCGGGCCGTCCTCGACCACGAGGACCCGCTTCCCGCGGATGGCGGTCGGGTCCTCCACGGTCACGGGAGAGGCCCCCTCGATGACCAGCGCCTTCGGATTGTACCGGGCGATGTTGGCCTTGACCTGCTCGATCCCCTGCTTGTCCGCCGTGTCGATCTTGTTGATGACGATGCAGGAGGCGCGTCTGAGGTTCGCCTCTCCCGGGTGGTACCTCAGCTCGTGCCCGGGCCGGTGCGGATCGACGACGACGATCTCGACGTCCGGCTTGTAGAACGGCAGGTCGTTGTTGCCGCCGTCCCAGACGATGACGTCCGCCTCGCGCTCCGCTTCCTTGAGGATCGCGCCGTAGTCGACGCCCGCGTACACCACCGTGCCGTTCTTCAGGTGCGGCTCGTACTCCTCACGCTCCTCGATGGTGCACTCGTAACGGTCCAGGTCCTCGAAGGTGGCGAAGCGCTGCACCGCCTGCTTCACCAGGTCGCCGTAGGGCATCGGGTGCCGCACCGCCACCACGCGCCGTCCGCGGTCCAGGAGCTTCCGGCAGACCCGGCGCGTCGTCTGGCTCTTGCCGGCGCCCGTGCGCACCGCGCACACGGAGACCACCGGCTTGGACGACTTCAGGGACGTCTCGTTGAACCCCATGAGGACGAAGTCGGCCCCCGCGGCGATCACCTGCGATCCCTTGTGCATCACGTGCTCGTGGGACACGTCGGAATAGGCGAACACGACCAGGTCCACCGACAGGCGGCCGATCAGGTCCCCGACCTCGTCCTCCTCGTAGATGGGAATGCCGTCGGGGTAGCGCGGGCCGGCGAGCTGCGCCGGGTAGCGCCGGTCCGTGATGTTCGGGATCTGGGTGGCCGTGAACCCCACGACCTCGAATTCCGGGTGCTCGCGGTAGCGGACGTTGAAGTTGTGGAAGTCCCGTCCGGCCGCACCCATGATCAGGACACGTCGCGCACTCATCGGCTGCCTCTCCGCGGGGTTGACGACAGAGCCTTCGCGATCGCTCCCGGTGGATCCTGAAGGGTGAAGACGCTCGCGGAAACGGCGCCGACTATAGCAGAGGGGGGGCCGGGCTCACAAGGCGGGCGGCAGGGGGCTCAGGAGGCGGAGATCGGGACGGTCCGCGTCCCGGGGGGGAGCTCGGGCGCCGGGACGGTGGTGATCGGCGAGCGGCCGTCGCCGGCGCTCCACCGCCCTGTCCGTGCGTCCCTGCGGATGAGGATGGCGCGAACGGGCGTGTAGAGCGCCCCGAGGCTGCGGAACATCCCCCAGCGGGACGCGGCGTCCGGAGGCACGGTCGGACTGATTTCGATCGGCTCGCGCTGGCCCGACTGCCGGCCCGAGCGGCAGAAGGCGACGAGGACGCTCCTCGGGTCGGGCCC
>DATNEZ010000481.1:0-3302 GCA_035606645.1 Binatia bacterium | reverse complement strand
CCGTGAGCGCATCGCGCCGCGTCGCTGTCTTCAAGCACGCCCTGGCCCTGGTGGAGAGCCGATCGATCGGGCCCGGAACGCGCATCTGGGCGTGGGCGCACGTCATGGAAGGCGCCCGCGTCGGCGCCGACTGCAACATCGGCGAGCATTGCTTCATCGAGAAGGGGGCCGTCCTCGGCGATCGCGTCACGGTCAAGAACGGTGTCGCCGTGTGGGAAGGGGTCACGGTCGAAGATGACGTGTTCCTCGGGCCGAATGTCGCGCTGACGAACGACCTGCGACCCCGGAGCAAGGTCTACCACGCTCGCGTCACGCGCACCCTCCTTCGGCGCGGTGCATCGATTGGCGCCAACGCCACGCTGCTCTGCGGGATCACCGTGGGAGAGCACGCGATGGTCGGCGCCGGCGCGGTCGTGACGCGCGACGTCCCGGCGCACGGTCTGGTCGTGGGGAACCCCGCCCGGCTCAAGGGTCACGTCTGCAGTTGCGGCGAGAGGCTCCGGGTTCGGGCGCGCACGGCATCATGCAGCTCCTGCGATCGCAAGTACTCGGTTGCATCCACACGCAGACTGGTCGAAATGTCTCCCGCCGACTAAGATCTATCTCTCGCAAATTCAACCAGGAGGTGCCTGATGAGACCAAGCGAGACGTTCGTGAGGCTGATCATCGCCCTGGCATTGGTCGCAAGCGCCGGAATCGGGATGGTGCGGGCCCAGAATGCTTCCGACAGGGTCGACTGGACCGATATCGGGCTTCTGAGCGGCATCGTGACGGATGGCAACAGCGAAGCGTGGACGTTGGGGCTCAAGAACACCCTTGGCGCGAAGGGGGCCAAGTCGATGTTCGAGCTTCAGACCAGCGGGTATCAGGCCCAGTCGACGACGAGGACTCGGTTCGCGGTTGGTCCGAGCGCGACGAGCTTCCAGGTTGTGGAGGTCAAGTCCGATTGGGAAGCCGAGAGCTACATCGTGGGGTTGCGCTACGATCGTCTGATGGCCAAGCGGATGTACTGGCTCGTCGGCGGCGGTTGGGAGCGCAATCGACTGAAGGGGCTGAAGGACCGGTTCATGGAGGTCGCAGGCATCGGGGCCCGGTGGATCGACGAAGAGAAGGCGCTGTTCCGGACCGATATCTCCGCGACGTCGACCACGGAGCACGACGTGCTGGACAACCCCCTCGAGGACAGCTCGTTCCCCGGGGTGCGCCTCTCCGAGAAGTTCCAGAAGACGTTCTCGACCGGGGCTACGCTCGGACACGAGTTGGTGCTCGATCAGAACCTGGACCGCACGGACGACCGGCGGGCCGACATGTCGCTCTGGGTGAGCTTCGCCTCGGGCCCGCACCTCGCCCTGCAGGCCGGCGCGCAGCTCCTCTACGACTGGGAGCCGGCGATGCAGGAGATTCCGCGCTTCAGCGCCCCCTTCATCTATTCCGGGGAAAACGTCCGGATCCCGTTCAAGGAGTTCGACAAGATCTTCACGACGTCGCTGGTGGTCGTGTTCTGACGGCGGTGGCCGCCGCGGTCTCGGCGCGCGCGGCCGCCGGCGCGTTGACTTGAGGCGGCCGCTGCCCCACAATCAGGCGCTTCGTGGGGGTGGGTGGAGATGGCATCGGCGCGCGGGCCGGCGGGCGGGGCCGCAGGGAAGAGCGAGTCACGCGGGCGGATCCAGGTGGTTGATCCGGCGGCGGAATACGCCGGCCTGAAGCCGGAGATCGACGCCGCGGTCACGCGGGTGCTCGCTTCGGGGCGCTACATCGGCGGCCCGGAAATCGAAGGGCTGGAGCGCGAGTTCGCCGCCTTCTGCGGCGTGGCGCACGCCGTGGCGGTGAGCAGCGGCACCGACGCGCTACGCTTCGCGCTGATGGCGGCGGGCTCCAAGCCGGGCGCCGTTGGTCCGATCGCAGCCGGCGACCGACGCGAGGTCATCACGTCCCCCCTGACCTTCATCGCCACGACCGAGGCGATTTCCCAGGCGGGGGGTCGGCCGGTCTTCGTGGATGTCGAGCCCGATTCCCTGACTCTCGATCCGGCGCGGCTCGAAGCAGCACTGACTCCGAGGACCCGGGCCATCGTCCCGATCCATCTGTTCGGCCAGATGGCGGACATGGATCCGATCCTCGAGTGCGCCCGCCGTCGGGACGTCGCCGTCGTCGAGGACGCCTGCCAGGCGCACGGGGCGCTCTACTCCGGCCGTGGCGGCGGCGCGGGGCGCGTGGCCGGCTCGCTGGGCGACGCAGGCTGCTTCTCCTTCTACCCGTCCAAGAACCTGGGGGCTTGCGGTGAGGGGGGCCTGGTCACGACCGGGCGCGCCGACATCGCGGACAGGGTGCGGCGCCTGCGCGACCACGGGCAGTCGGAGAAGTACGTGCACGCGGAGGAGGGATACAACGGCCGGCTCGACGCCGTGCAGGCGGCGATCCTGCGCGTCAAGCTGAAACGGCTCGCCGTCCGGAACGAGCGGCGGCGGGCGCTCGCCGCACGCTACACGGCGCGGCTGACGGAGCTGGGCCTGGCCGCGCCTCCGGGCGGCAGGGGAGCCCGGCAGGCCGGCGCGCCGCTTCGCCTGCCTGTCGAGAAGCCGTGGGGCACCCACGCCTATCATCTTTATACGGTCCGGCTGTCCGGCGCGGGCGGCGGCCCGGGCGGCGCTTCGCTCCGCGACCGGGTGCGCGCCGGCCTGCTGGAGCAGGGGATCGAGACCGGGATTCACTATCCGATCCCGCTGCACCTGCAGCCGGCCTACGCCTGGATGGGCCTGCGCGAGGGGGCCTTCCCCGAGTCCGAGCGGGCGGCCCGCGAGGTCCTGTCGCTGCCGATCCACCCCGAGATGGCCGACGACCAGGTCGACCGGGTGTGCGAGGCGCTGCGGAAGTCGCTCTCCTGATCGCGGGTCCGCGGTCGCATCAAAAATTCCAAAAAACTGATTGACTTCTCGGTCGTATTCCCGTAAATTACACCTAGCTTGATCGGCACGTCCGCCCCCGCCGCTCGAGCGCTGAACCTTTCCCGATTGTGGTGTCGCGGTGCGCGAGTCTGCCTCGCTCCGGGGAGTGTCTGCGCTCATGGGTCTCGAGTCCGCTCTCGCCATCCTCCTGGCCGTTCTCCTGGTCGCCGCGCAACGGCTGGCCTCCGGTCCCATCGCCGCCCGCCAGCCCGGACGTTTTCCATCGGCTCCGCCCTGGCGCGCCGGGTCCCGCCGGCCCGGACGTTTTCCATCCAGGCGCCCGGAGGTTGAGGCCCCTGCGCGGGAGGGTGCGCATCGTGCCGCACGCCGCCCCGCACCCATCGTTGACTTGCCGCC
>DATNEZ010000470.1:0-3519 GCA_035606645.1 Binatia bacterium | reverse complement strand
ATCGCCCAGGAGCCGGAGCGCTTCACGCTCACCAACAGCAACCTGGCACCGCGGCTCTCGGTGTCGTGGGACCCCGCGGCCAACGGCAAGACGAAGGTGTTCGCCACCTGGGGGCGTTACTACGACAAGCTTTTCCTGAGCACGGTGAGCGCCGAGGAAGGCCCGGATCACGTGATCCGGTACTACAAGTTCAACAACTACTCCCTGCGCAACCGCATCGAGCCGAACCAGCAGATGGGCGCCCCCGTCACGACCGCCCCCCCGTCGGTCTACCAGGTCGATCGGGGGCTCCAGACGCCGTTCAGCGACGAGCTGACGCTCGGCTTCGAGCGGGAGATAGCCCCCGAGGTCGCGTTATCGCTCACGTTCATCGACCGTCGCTACCGCGAGCAGCTCCAGGACATCGACGTCAACCATTACCTGAGGTTCGATCCGAACACCGGTCTGCCCCTCGACGTCATCGGCCACATCGAGAGGTCCTCGGACCTGCGCCCGGTTCCCTCGTTCGCACGCCTCCCGGATGGAAAACCGGACCTCTACGTCCACAACCTGTATTTCAACCAGATCCTGCGTGTGGGGAATTACAACGAGGCGCGCTACCGCGCCATCGAGGTCGAGATGCGCCGGCGCCTGGCGCGCCGCTGGGAGCTGCAGGCCTCCTACGTCTATTCGCGCGCCGTCGGGGCCGCCGAGGACTTCCAGTCCCGCCTCGGCAACGACCCCTCCACCACCGAGTTCGAATTCGGGTACCTGGACTACGACCAGAGGCACGTCGTGAAGCTCAACGGCGCGGCCTTCCTGCCCGGGGACTGGCAGGTGGGGGCCTCCGCCACCTGGAGCTCCGGCCTTCCCTACTCCGTGATCTCCCGCTTCTTCGCCGCCGACAGCGCCGACTACCAGCAGTACCGGACCCGCTTCGGGTACACGCGGCTCGAGAGCGGCAAGGAGCCCCAGTTCATCCCGATGCGCCGCAACAGCGGACGCAACGACCCGGTCCTGGACCTGAACCTTCGAGCCCGCAAGTCCGTGGTGATCGGCCGGACGGCGGCGGCCCTTTCCTTCGAGGTCTACAACCTCTTGAATACCGACGACCTGCGCATCCTGACCTACGAGCCGACGCCGGACATCTTCCAGGTCTCTCTCGCCACGCGCACTCCGGTCGGCCCGCTGCAGATCGACGCGACGCGCCGCTTCGGGCGCCGGTTCCAGATCGGTTTCCAGATCGAGTTCTAGGATCGGGTCCGCAAGGAACTAGAGGATGACGCGCTCGGCCCAGAGCACGCCGTCGATCCGGCCGATCTGTCCGAAGAGATCGTCGGGGACCGGCGAATCCAGGTTGAAGATGGCGATGGCGCGGCCGCCGGAGCGGTCGCGGCCGAGGGACAGGTAGGCGATGTTGACCGCCGCGGCGCCGAGGGCCGTGCCGATCAGGCCGACCATCCCCGGCCGATCGTCGTTGCTGACGATCAGCATCGATCCTTCCGGGTTCGCGTCGAGCTGGAACTCGTCGAGGCGGACCAGGCGGGGCTCGCGCTTGCCGAAGAGCGCCCCGGCGGCCGAGCGCGTCCCGTCCCGCCCGCGCAGCGTGGCGGAAATGAGCGCCGTGAAATCCTGCGGCTCGGCGGCCCGCGTCTCCAGCACACGGATCCCGGCGTCCTTGGCCAGGAAGTGGGCGTTGACCGCGTTCACGGGGTCGGACATCTTCGCCTGCAGGAACCCCTTCAGGAACGAGGCCGTCAGGGGGCGCATCGGGTACTCCTGCACCGCCCCGGAGAATTCCAGGACCACCTCGGAGACGGGGCCGCGCGCCAGGGAGGACAGGAGCCGTCCGAGGCGGGCGCACAGGTCGCGATAGGGCTCCAGCGCCGGCAGGAGCTTCGGATCGACCCCTTCCACGTTGACGGCGTTGGAGACCAGCCCGTCCTTCAGGTAGGCGGCGATCTGCTCGGCGATCCGCACCGCCACCTTCTCCTGCGCCTCCTGGGTCGAGGCCCCGAGGTGCGGCGTCAGGATCACCGAGTCGAGGGAGAGGAGCGGGCTGTTTGCAGGCGGCTCGGTCTCGAAGACATCGAGCGCGGCCCCCGCGACCTTGCCGGACTGAAGGCCTTCCAGAAGCGCCGCCTCGTCCACGATGCCGCCGCGCGCCACGTTCAGGATGCGCACCCCGGGCCGGCAGCGCGCGATCTCGGCGCGGCCGATGAGGTGGCGGGTGCCGGCGCTGAGCGGCAGGTGGAGCGTGATGAAGTCGGAGCGCTCGAAGATCGCGTCGAGAGGGACCAGGCCGACGCCGAGGCGCTCGGCCACCTCCTCCGAGAGGACCGGGTCGTACCCGATCGTCTGCATGCCGAAGGCCCGGGCGCGCGACGCCACCTCGCGTCCCACCTTCCCCAGGCCCAGGATCCCCAGGACCTTGCCGAACAGCTCGACTCCGAGGAACTTCCCGCGGTCCCAGCGGCCCGCCTTCATGGACCGATCGGCCTGCGGGATCTGGCGCGCCAGGGCCAGCAGGAGCGACAGCGTGTGCTCGGCGGCCGAGATGGTGTTCTCCCCCGGCGCGTTCATCACCACGATGCCGCGCCGCGTGGCCGCCGGCACGTCGATGTTGTCCACACCGGCCCCGGCCCGGCCCACGATCCGCAGCTTCGGGGCCGCGCGCAGGACCTCCTCGTCGATGCGCGTGTCCGAGCGGACCACGATCCCCTCGACGTCCGCCACCGCCTTCAGGAGCTCCTCCCGCGAGATCCCCGGCCTGTGGTCGCACTGGATTCCCGCCCGCCTGAGGACCTCGGCGCAGACCGGCAGGATCTTGTCGGCGATGAGCACCCTCATGAGGCCGCCTCCCCCAGCACCTCGTCCATCGTGCGCAGAAGCAGGTCCAGGCCGGCGACGGTGTGGTCCCCCATGTGGCCGATTCGGAACGTCTGCTCCTTCAGGCGGCCGTAGCCGTTGCTCACGCCATAGCCGCGGGAGGCCAGGTCCGACAGGAAGCGCGCCACGTCCATCCGCCGGGGGTTCGTCACGCAGCTGATGGTGTCCGACCGCGCCCCCTCCTCGGCGAACAGGCCGAAGCGCGCCATGGCCCAGGCGCGCGTCCGCTCGGCCATGGCGCGGTGACGGGCATAGCGCCCCTCCAGGCCCTCCGCCTCGATCCTCTTCATCTGCGCCTGCAGCGCGAAGATGTGGCCGAGGGACGGCGTCGCCATCGGCATCCCCTTGTCGAAGAACTCCTTCAGCCTCAGGAAGTCGAGGTAATACCCCTTTCCGGTCCGCTTCGCCGAACGCTCGAGCGCCCGCGGGGACACGGCGCACACCGAGAACCCGGGCGGCAGGGCCAGGCACTTCTGGACCGAAGCCAGGCAGACGTCGATGCCGTTCCGGTCCGTCTCGACCCGGATCCCTCCGAGCGAGGAGACCGCGTCCACCAGCAGCGCCACGTCCCCCCGGAGTCGCACCGCTTCGGCGATCTCCGCCAGCGGGTTGGTCACGCCGGTCGACGTCTCGTTGTGCACCAGGGCGACG
>DATNEZ010000469.1:0-8073 GCA_035606645.1 Binatia bacterium | reverse complement strand
ACCAGGGGAAGACGGCCCGCAAGATCAACCTCGGGGGCCTGGGGCTGACGGATCCGATCGCCCTCGCCGCCGACGGCCTCGGCGACCTGTTCGTCCTGGACGGCAGGTCCGGCTGGGTCTACGTCGCCTCGCCCACCGGGGAGCGGCTCGCCATCATCCGTCCGACCAAGGAGGCGGCCGCGCGCCTCGGCGAGCCGTCCGCCGTGGCGGTGGACGCCATCGGCCGGGTCTACGTCTCGGGACGCAAGGGCTCGACCATCCTGAGGTTCCGATGAAGAACCCAGTGCGGCCCCACGGCCGCGGCGTTTTGTGGCTCGCCCTCGCCGTGGCCCTCCTGGCGGCGCCGCCTGCGTGGACCGCCCCGCCGGCCCCGGCGCAGGAGGAAGAAGACCTGACCGCCGCGCTCAAGTCCATGCGCGCCGCCTTCAACCGGGCCCGCGAGCGGATCGAGAACCTGGACTTCCTGGGCGCCGGCCGCGAGCTCTCGGGCATCATCGAGCCGCGCAAGGCCGCCAAGGCCTCCGACCTGAGCCTCGAGGAGCTGGACCTCCTGTGCGCCGCCTACGACATGCGGGCGCGCGCCCAGTTCAACCTCGGGAACATCAAGGGGGCGGAGACCGACTTCACCGCACTCCTGAAGCTCAATCCGGGCTACGCCATCGACCGCCAGACCCTGTCGCCGAAGGTCGTCGACCTGTTCGACCGGACGCGGGCGAAGGTCGCCGGCATCCTGATCCTGCAGCTCGAGCCGCCCAGGGCCAGGCTCCTGGTGGACGGCGATCCGGCGGAGCGGCTGGAGGTCGGCAAGGTCCCCGTCCTGTCCGGGAACCACATGCTGCGCGCCGAGGCGGACGGGTACGAGCCCTACGAGGAGATGATCGCCGTCGTCGCCGGCGCCGAGACCCGCAAGTCGATCACCCTGCGCCCGAACCGTCGGACGCTGCAGTTCGTGACCGTGCCGGCCGGCGTGTCGGTGTCGATCGACGGCGGCCCGCCGATCCTGTCCGCGGGCCCGCCGACCCCCGAGTCGGAGGCGCTGGCGCAGCAGGGGGGCTTCGATGCGAAGAACGCCTCGGCGCCGGTCCTGATCCCGATGGTGACCGCCGGCGATCACAAGGTCACGTTCGAGAAGACCTGCTACCAGTCCCGCGCCCTGGCGGTCAAGGTGAGCCTCGACATCGAGCAGAACACTCCGCTCAAGTTCACGCCGGTGGTTTTGCAGGACGCCAAGAGCGAGCTGCGCCTGACCTCGACCCCCTCCGGCGCCGATGTCTTCGTGGACGGCGAGAAGAAAGGGGCGACCCCGCTCGTGCTTCCCGGCCAGTGCGGCGGCGAGCGCGACCTGGCGGTGATCAAGCCGGACGTCGGCTCCTGGTCCGAGCGCATCCGCCTGACGGCCGGCGAGGTCAACACGCTCGACGTGAAGCTGCGCCCCACCCTGGCCTACGTCGGGACCTTCCGCCTCGACGAGTGGGGCCGCGCCGTGTGGAGCGACGAGGACAAGGCGCTTCTGGACGAGCTGGGGAAGGGACTCAAGACGCTCAACGTGGTGCGCACGCCGGCGACCCTGCAGGCGCTGCGCGACTCGATCGTCAAGTGGATGATCACCGAGCCGGACGAGGTGCGCGCCGGCACGCTCCTGCCCCCGGCGATCCTCGAAGAGGCCGCGTCGAGCGCCAAGGCCGACCTCGTCCTGGCCGGGTTGACGCTCGGTGGCGATGCCGACAAGTCGTGGACGCTGGCCCTCTACTCGGTCCTGCATCCCGCGCCGGACGTCGTCCGCCTGCGCCTCGACCAGCCCGACGGGGTGCGCGATTTCGTGAAGCGGCTCGACAGCGCCATACCGTCCCGGGGCCCCTGGTGGGGGATGGGGCTGGTGGACACCGTCCTCGACGGGCAGGGCGATCCCGACGGCCCGCTCGTGGTCCGGGTCCTGCCGGGCGGCCCGGCCTCCAAGGCCGGTCTGCGCGAAGGGGACCGGGTCCGCTCCGTCGGCAACAAGAAGACGCCGGGCGTCCGCGACGTGAACCAGGCGATCGCCGCCGAGATGGCGCGTCCCGGAGGGCTGAAGCCGACCCTCGTCCTGGCGGTCGAGGACGCGGCGGGGCCGCGCACCGTAAGGTTCACTCCGGACGACGGGCCGGTCGTGGCGCCGCTCAGCGATCCGTCTCTTCTCTACAACCGCGCCCTGGCCGAGTTCCGCCTGCGATCCCGGGCCGCCGCCGACGACGGGGACCGCGGCGCGGCGCTTTTGAACCTGGGGGTCGCCTACATGCACTTCCGGGCGTACGACAAGGCGGAATCGGAGGGGTTCGCGCGGGCCGCCCTGCCCGCCGTCACCGGCGTGTCCCAGGGGACCGTCCTGTACTACCGCGGCCTGTGCGCCCTGCGCCGCGGCAACCCCGGCGCCGCCAAGAGCGCCTTCGAGCAGGCCAAAGCGCAGGCCGGCAGCACCCTGGACAGCGGGGACGGCCCGTCCGCGGCCTCCGCCGCCACCAGGATGCTCAAGGCGCTCGAATGAGCCGGTTGTTTGACAGGGGCCCGGCCGGACACTACATTTCCGAATCATGAAGGGATCGGCCCAGCCGTCGCAGCCTCCCGTGACACCGTCTCGCGTCACCCGCGAAGGGGAAGTGCGCTCGACGACCGTCCCCAACCTGTTCCACGAGATGCACGTCCAGCGCGCCACGGGGATCCTCACGCTGACCGACGGCCTGGTCCGGAAGTCGGTCCAGTTCAACAACGGCTCCGTGCAGTGGGCCTCGTCCAACCAGCGCGACGACCGCCTGAACCAGTTCCTCCTGACCGCCGGCATCATCGGGTTGAAGGACCTGATGAAGTCGCTCGAGGTGATGGTGGCGACCAAGGACCGCCTGGGGGAGGTCCTGATCCGCTACAAGATGCTGACCCCCGATCAGGTCGAGAAGTACGTGCGCCTGCAGGTCTGCGAGATCGTCTACTCGACCTTCCAGTGGACCCGGGGACACTTCACCTTCGAGCCCAAACCCCCCGCCTCGGAGAACATCACCATCGGCCTCAGCGGCAACGCCATCGTGATCGAAGGGGTCAAGCGGATCGGCTCGTGGGCACGGGTCTACGAGGAAGTCGGCGGCCTGAACGCCGAATACCGCACCACCCGCGAGATGCCGGAGATCGTCAAGGACCTCCCGCTGTCGCAGGGGGAGAAAGCGCTCCTCAAGCAGTGCGACGTCCCGACGTCGCTCGAGGAGATGTGCGAGTCCTCGAAGCTCTCGGGCCTCGACGTCTGCCGCTCCATCTGGGCCCTCCTGCTGGTCGGCTCGCTGATGAAAGCGTAGCTGCGAAACCCCCTCCGTTCTAGCGTTCTGTCGCCATCCAGTCCGAAACCCCCGTGGTTCATGGGCTTTCCCGGCTATTGACTAAACCGCCCTATTTCAATATATGTGCGGCTGATTCTTCTGCGGAAGGCGCTTGGTTCGCGCACTCTCCGATACCCTGTATGCCCGGCAGCGCACTTCGATAGGGAGGGAGTCATGGCGACACGCAGGCTCGCAACGTCGCGCCGGACCCTGGCCGCCGTTGTGACTCTCAGTCTTGTCCTCGGGCCCGGATTCGTCCCGCCCGCCGGGGCGCAGTCGGATGCGGAGGAGGTCGGGCACGGCGCCATCCGCGGGACGCTCTATCAGGCCGACGAGAAGACCCCGCTCGCCGGCGCCAAGGTCATCGTCATCAACCTGCGCACCGGCCGGCAGTTTACCAGCGAGCCCACGACCGAGGGCGGCGCATACGCCGTCACCGGCTTGACCGGCGGCACGTACGACGTGGTCGTCGAGGTGGGCGGCAACCTGTTCGTCGTCGACAACATCGTGGACCTGGCGCCCGGCGAGGGCGTCTCCCGGTCCTTCTCGGTCCAGCCCCAGCGCCCGGCGAACCGCAAGATCGCCAAGATGGCCGCGCCGAAGGGGAGCGCCACGCCGATCGGGGAGACCGCCATCGACGCCCCCTTCTGGAGCAGCACCGGCGGCAAGGTCCTGATCGGCGTGCTGGCGGCGGGCGCGGCGGCGGCCATCTACAACGCCACCAAAGACGACAACGCGAGCCCCTCGTCGCCCTAGTCCCTACACGGTGAGACATCCTGGCCCGAAGGGCAAGCGGAACAGCCGGTGCGTCGCCGCACTGGTGGCCCTTCTGATGCCCGTGTCCGCCCGCGCAGCCCAGCCGGCCGCGGACGCGCCGCCGATCGACCCGGATCTCTCGACGGAGAAGATGGTGCGGGCCGGTCCCTTTCACGTCCGCCCCTTCGTGATTCTCAAGGACATCGGATACGACGACAACGTCCGCTTCGAGGCGCAGACGCGCGAGGGGGATGCCACCGCCACCGCCGGAGGCGGCCTCGACGCGCTGATCCTGGCGGGGGATCGGGGCGGGTTGCGGCTGTCCCAGGAGGTCGACTACGTCGCCTTCCAGACGCAGACCGAGCTCAACCACTGGAACGGCTCGGCGCGGGCGCGCGGCATTCTCCTGTTGAAGCGCCTGCAGCTGTCGCTCGAAGAACAGTTCCGGTCGGAGCGCGAGAGGCCGAGCGCCGAGATCGATCAGCGGGTGAGGCGGGAAAACAACGCCGTCACCGCCGCCCTGAAGACCCTCGGCCTGGGTCGGCTGGGGCTCGAGGGGTACGTGCGCGGCGAGCGGATCGACTATGCGAGCGACGACTCCTCGGTCCAGCAGAACGTCGACGCCCTGAACCGCGATGAGTCGACCCTGTCGGTCGCCGGCCAGCTCCGTCTCCTGCCCAAGACCACCCTCCTCATGGAGGGGCGGGTGTCGCGCATCGACTTCCAGGACCAGGGCTCCGGGCGGGACGCGCGCAAGCGCGCCATCCTGCCGGGGATCCGGTTCCACCCCTCCGCCTACGTGCAGGGGGAGATGCGCGCCGGGCCGCTCGTCCTCGAGGCGCGCGACCGTGCCGACAGCGACTACAGGGGGATGGTCGGCGAGGCGCATCTCGGCACGCGCCTCGGCCGCGCCGCGCGCCTCAAGGGGACCTTCGCGCGCGACGTCCAGTTCTCGACGCTGGCGGAGAACCTCTTCTACGTCGGCACGTCCTGGTCGGGAGCATTCGAACAGTTTTTCTCGCGGCGGGTCAGCGGCGAGGTATCCTACGGCCGCTCGCTGAACCATTATCCGAACGAGGTGACGCGCAGCGGGCCGATCCCGTTCCAGGGGATCCGGGACGACCGCTTCATCGACTACCGGGCCACGGTCCGCTACCGGCCGAACCCCCGGATGACCGTGGAGGCCGGCGCCTGGCGCCTCGACCGGGATTCGACCGACGACTACTACGACCGCGTGCGCAATTTCTTCACCATCGGCTCGACGTACAGTTTCTAGGTGATGCCATGAAGCGCTTCCGAGCCCTGTTCGTCTGCGGCGTCCTGCTGGGGGCGCCGGCCGTCCTCTCGGGCGTCGCTTCGGCCGACGCCCCGCCCGTGGCCATACCCGGCGTGGCCGTGACGGATCGCCCGGTCGGGGCCGAGGACCTCCTGGAGATCAACGTGTTCGAGATCCCCGAGCTGAACCGGACCGTCCGGGTCAGCGAGAAGGGGACCATCTCGCTGCCGCTTCTCGGAGAGATGACGGTGAACGGCCTGACCACGGTGCAGCTCGAGGACCGCCTGCGCGGGTCGTTGAGCGAGAAGTACGTGCAGGATCCTCAAGTCTCGGTGTTCGTCAAGGAGTTCGGAGGAAAGAAGGTGTCGGTCATCGGAGCGGTCGGAAAGCCGGGCGTCTACGCGATGCTGGGCCCGCGCACGCTGCTCCAGGTGCTTTCTGAGGCGGGAGGCCTCAGCAAGGAGATGGGCCCCCACCTGTACCTGATCCGCTCGGACGCTTCCGGTTCGACCGAGACGATCCCGATCAACCTGAACGACCTGATGATGAACCGCGACCCGGCCCTGAACCTCGCCGTGAGCCCGGGAGACGTCATCAGCGTCCCGATCGATCGTGCGGTCTCGGTCTTCGTGGACGGCGCGGTGCGGACGCCGGGACGCCTGGAGGAGGTGGCCAGCCGGCCGATCACCCTGCTGCAGGCGATCGCCAAGGCGGGAGGCACCACCGACCGGGCCAGCCTCAAGACCGTGCAGATCCTGAGGCGCGGGGAAGACCAGACGAAGGCGACCGCCCGGTTCAACCTGAAACGCATCCGCCAGGGGAAGGACCCGGACCCGATCCTCGAGGACGGCGACGTCGTCGTGGTGCCGGAAACGTTCTTCTAGAGGACCCGGATGAAGGAAGCCCAGGAACGCGACAGCCACCTGCTCGACTACTGGAACGTCCTCCAGAAGCGGCGCTGGGTGATCTACACCTCCCTGACCGTCCTGACGGTCACCGTGACGCTCGGGTCCCTGCTGATGCGGCCGGTCTACACCGCCACGACCCGCCTGCAGATCGAGCCGGCGGCGCCGAACATCCTGCCGTTCCAGGACGTGATGGCCACCGCTCCGGACCAGCGGAACGACTTCTACCAGACGCAGTACGGGCTCATCCAGAGCCGCCGCGTCGCGCGGGAGGTCATCGTCACTCTCGGCATGGACAAGCACCCCGATTTCAAGGTCAAGGCCTCGCTGGCGGGGGACCTTCAGGAAGGCAAGCGGATCGACATTTTTCTCGAAGACCTCAAGGTGTCGCCGGTGCGCAACAGCCGGCTGGTGGACGTGTCGTTCTCCTCGCACGACCGCGCCCTCGCCGCCAAGGCGGCCAACCGGGTCGCCGACACCTACATCGCCTTCAACACCAAGGCCGAGTACAACACGTCCGAGCGGGCCACCACCTCGCTCACCCATCAGATCGCCAACCTGCAGGACGAGATCGACGCCAAGGAGAAGGAGCTGCAGGCGTACGCCAAGGACAAGGGGATCTTCGTCCTGAACGAGAAGCAGAACATCATCCTGAAGAACCTGAACGACATGAGCGACACCTTCGCGCGTGCCCAGGCGGACCGCATCGACAAGGAGGCCCGCTTCGCCGCCCTGCGGCAGGCGAGCCCGGTCGATCTCCCCGAGGTCATGGACAGCAAGCTGATCCAGGACCTCACCGCCAAGTCGGCCGAGCTGACGCGGCGCCACGCCGAGCTGACGAAGAAGTACAAGTCGGACTGGCCCGAGATGACGCGGCTGCGCAGCCAGAGCGAGGAGACCGACGCGCGCCTGCAGGCCGAGCGCCAGTCGATCTACGAGCAGGTGCTGGGGGCGGCCGAGAGCGCCTACCAGGCGGCGCGCAACAAGGAGACCTACCTGGCGCGGGCGATCGAGGACCTCAAGCACCAGTCGCAGGAATTCGGCCTGAAGGAGATCCAGTACAACAACCTCAAGGCGCAGGTGGCCAACAAGCGCGGCACCCTCGAAGCGCTGGTGCGGCGCCAGAGCGAGACGAATTCGTCGGCGGGCCTGAACGATCTCGTCTCCGGCAACGTGCGGATCGTCGATCCTGCCGAGGTGCCGGCGCGGCCTTCCTCGCCGAAGATCCTGCTCAACATCTTCCTGAGCATCGTCACGGGCCTCGGCCTCGGCGTCGGCCTGGCGTTCTTCTTCGAGTACCTCGACAAGTCGGTCAAGACTCCGGAGGAGATGCACGAGGCGACCGGCCTGCCGACCATCGGCCTGGTCCCGAGCCTCCAGACGGAGGGGGGGCGGCTGAGGATCATCCGGGCGAATGGCAAGGAGGCATCCCCGGTGGCGTACGTCGAGCTCATCTCGCGCGACGATCCCAAGTCGAAGATCGCCGAGGCCTTCCGCGAAATCCGGACCGCGCTCCTGGTCTCCCAGCCGGGCGGGCCGCCGCGGACGATCCTGATCGCCAGCACGCAGCCGGGGGAAGGGAAGACGGCGGTTTCGCTGAACCTGGCGATCACCCTGGCGCAGATGGGGAAGCGGGTCCTGCTGGTGGACGCCGACCTGCGCCGCCCGAGGCTCCACAAGCTCCTCGAGGTGGAAAACGTCCGGGGGCTGTCCAACTACCTGAGCGGGACCGGCACGATCTGGCCGGAGCCATGCGCCACGGGAGTCGCCGGCCTGGATTTCATCCCGAGCGGCCCCA
>DATNEZ010000429.1:0-3054 GCA_035606645.1 Binatia bacterium | reverse complement strand
CTCCCACTCGTAGGCGGGGCGCCAGTACCAGCCGAACCGCACGCCGTACTCGGCCTCGTTGGACAGCCGCAGCTCGTTCGAGAAGAAGCTGGTGCCGTAGAGGAAGCCGGCTTCCCAGGCCCCTTTCTTCTCTTCCGCCCGGGCGGACGGAGCCATGAACGGCAGGATGATGAGGAGTACGATGGCGATCCGAAAGAGGACGGAGAGGAGAGCGCGCGGTGCGGCGTCCAGGTTCCTGGTCATCCCTCTCGACCTCTCATGATCGAACGGAGCGCGGGCCACCTGCGCTCCGGGGCCTTGCCCCAGGTGCCGTGCCCGCGCTGGTTGGTGATGTCGGAAAAGCGGCAGATGCTAACACACGGTTTTTCGGACTGTCAACGGCACGAGCGCGGAAGATCGTGTTCCTCTGCGGGTTACGCACAGCGGTTCGGGTCGGGAGCGGCCGGATGTGCTATTCTTTCTAAACCCGACACCCTGCCAGGGAGGCGGTGCATTGCGGGAAGTTGCCAGGTCCGAGCCGACATTCCGCAGCCGTCTTCTGTTCGCTTCCATTCTTTTCATGCTCCTTCTGGTGGCCGACCTGTTCATCTTCGGGCACCTGGCCTTCAGCGACCTGAGCCACCGGGTGATCGATCGGGCCCTGCGGACTTCCATCCGGGCCCTCGAAACGCGCCATCCCGGGCCGACGCTGTCCGACGGGGACGAGGACGACTCCGGGACCGCCCCCACGGAGCCCTGCCCGGCGGGCGATCCCCAGTCCCCGGCGCAGGTCCGTCCCTGCCCGGCCAAGCCCCCGGAGCCGAGCATCGGGCCGCAGATCTTCCGGTCGCTCAGCTATCGCCTGCAGCGGGTGATCACCGACATGGACGGGCAGGTCCTGTGGGTGGGCTACGAGGCCGGCGAGCAGCGCGAGGCGGCCACAACGGCCGGCGGGGCGACCCTGCCGCCGGGCCACCCGGGGGTGACCGAGGAATGGCAGGTCGGCGGGCGCCCCCAGAAGGTGATCGCCGTGAGGCGCGCCAACGAGCCCGGCGCCGCCTCGATCCGCGAGGCGGGCGTGCCGAGCGAGATGATCGAGAAGGAGATCGACGAGCTCCGCCGTGACCTGCAGACCAAGCTCTGGGTCGGCGCGGGGATCGCGATCCTGGTCCTGGCGGTGGCGTTCGGCTACGTGCTCAGGCTCCTGCACCGGACCCGGCTGCTCGAGGCGCAGGCCCAGATGGACGATCGGCTGGCCTTCGTCGGGGCCCTGGCCGCCGGCCTGGCGCACGAGATCCGCAATCCCCTGAACGTCCTGAGCATGAACCTCCAGATGCTCGAGGAGGAGCTGGTCGAGCCCGGCCCCAAGGGGACCGCCGAGGACGCCCGGGTCTACCTCGGGGCGCTGCAGGGGGAGATCCGCCGCCTCAGCACGCTGGTCAACAACTTCCTGAGCTACGCGCGCCCTCACCAGCCCCGCTTCGAGAGCAAGGACCTGAACGCGATCCTGCGCGACCTGGCGGTCTTCCTGCGCCCGGAATTCGAGACGCGCAAGCTGACGCTGCGCCTGGACCTCTCGGCGTACCTGCCCCCGGTCGATCTCGACGAGGCGCTCATCAGGCAGGCGATGATGAACCTGCTGATCAACGCCTCCCAGGTCCTCAAGGAGGGGGGGACGGTGACGGTGACCAGCAAGGTGGGGCCGCAGGGAGAGGCGATCGTCACGGTCGAGGACGACGGGCCGGGCATCGCGCCGGCCGACCGGGAGCGGATCTTCGACGTGTTCTTCTCCAGCCGGGGCGGCGGCACCGGCCTCGGCCTGCCTATCGCCGCCCGCATCCTGCAGGCGCACGGCGGCTCGATCGCGGTCGAGAGCGAGGTCGGCAAGGGGGCCCGCTTCATCCTGACGCTGCCGCGCCGGCACGCCGAGGCGGCGGCCGCCCCCGGCCGGGTCGCGGCGACGGAAGCGTCGTGACGGGGCCCCTGGTGCAGCCGTGAACGAGGCCGCCCGCCGCGAGCCGGGGACGCGCTCGCGCGAAGCGGCGGAGCGCCGGGTCGAGGATCTGCGCCGCCAGATCTGGCATCACCGCAAGCGCTACTACGCCGACAGCGCCCCCGAGATCTCCGACGCCGAGTACGACGTCCTGGAAAAGGAGCTCGCCGCCCTCGAGGCGGAGCATCCCGGCCTGGTCACGGCCGATTCGCCGACGCAGCGCGTCGGGGCCGAGGTCGAGGGGGACCTCCCGACGGTCCGGCACGCCGTGCCGATGCTCAGCCTGGACAATGCCGCATCCGTCGAGGAGCTGCGCGAGTGGCACGCGCGGCTGCTGCGCGTCCTGGGCCGCGAGGAGGTGCCGCTCGTGGCCGAGCTCAAGATCGACGGAGTGTCCGTGTCGCTCCTGTACGAGAACGGCTCGTTCGTGCGCGGGGTGACGCGCGGCGACGGGGTCCTGGGCGAGGAGGTCACGGGCAACGTCCGCACCATTCCGTCCGTCCCGCTGAGGCTGCAGCGGCCCGTGCCGTTCCTCGAGGCGCGGGGCGAGGTGTACTACCCGGTCGGGCCCTTCCGGGAGATGAACCGGCGACGCGAGGAGTCGGGGGAGCCTCCGTTCGCCAACCCGCGCAACGCGGCGGCCGGGACGATAAGGCTCCTCGACCCGAAGCTGACCGCGGGGCGTCCGCTGGATCTGCTGATCTGGAACCTGACGCGGCTTTCGGGGGAGCGCCCGCCGGCGACGCACTCGGGGTCCCTCGACGCGCTCCGGGACCTGGGCTTCCGGGTCAACGCCACCGCCCCCTGCCGATCGCTCGAGGAGGTCGAGGCCTACTACCAGGAATGGCAGGAGAAGCGCGACACCCTGCCGTTCGAGGTGGACGGCTGCGTCGTCAAGGTCGACTCGATCGCCCTCCAGGAGATGGCCGGATCGACGGCGCGCGCCCCCCGCTGGGCGGTGGCGTTCAAGTTCCCGCCCCGCCAGGCGACGACGACCGTGAAGGGGATCGAGATCAACGTCACGCGCTCCGGCGCCCTCACCCCGGTGGCGATCCTCGAGCCGGTGACGATCGGCGGTGCGA
>DATNEZ010000424.1:0-5306 GCA_035606645.1 Binatia bacterium | reverse complement strand
GCGCCGGGGCGGCCCGACCGCGCTCGTCCTGACGCGCCAGGACGTCCCGCCCCTGAAGCGCGCCGCCGGGTTCGATCCGGAGGTCCTGTTCAAGGGCGGCTACGTCCTGTCCGAGGCGGGGCCCGGGGATTCGCGCGTCGTCCTGATCGCGACCGGGTCCGAGGTCGCGCCCGCGCAGCAGGCGCAGGATCTCCTGACTGCGGCGGGGATCGGATCGCGCGTCGTGTCCATGCCGTCTCCGGACGAATTTCTCAGCCAGCCGGAGGACTACCGGCGCAGGGTTGTCCCGCCGGGGGCCCGGGCCGTCGTGATCGAGGCGGCCCGCCTCACCGGGTGGGAGCGAGTGGCGGGCCGGGACGCCCTGCTGATCGGCCTCGACCGGTTCGGCGCCTCGGCCCCGTGGAAGGTGATCGCCGAGAAGCTCGGCTTCACCGGCCAGGCGATTGCCGAGCGCGTCCGCGGCTGGCTCGGCGCCTGACGGCGCCGCGGAACGTGCCCGACTCCTACCGCCTGCTCCAGGCCTCTCCCGCCGTCGAGCGTCGCATCGCGTCCTTGGGCGCCTCCCGGTTCGTCGCGAGGCTCTTCCGCGGGGACGCCTCCCTCTGGGGGCGGGACCCCGCCGCGCGCCGGATCGTCCGCAACCGGCTGGGGTGGATGCACGCGCCGGAACGGATGCTCCCCCTCGTGCCGCGGCTCGAGGCCTTCGCGCGCGAGGTCCGCCAGGAAGGGATCCGCCAGGTCCTCCTGGTGGGCATGGGGGGATCGAGCCTGGGCGTCGACGTGTTCGCGCGCGTCTTCCCGCCGCCTGCGGGGTTCCCGGAGGTCGCGGTCCTCGACAGCACCGTCCCGTCGGCCGTGCGCCGGGCGGAGGCGCGGCTCGATCTCGGAAAGGCCCTCGTCATCGTCAGCAGCAAGTCGGGGACCACGGGGGAGACCGCCGCGCTGCAGGCCTACTTCTGGGCGAAGGCCCGCCGCCGGCTCGGCCGCGACGCGGCGAAGCACTTCGTCGCCATCACCGATCCCGGCACCCCCCTGGCCGAAGAAGCATCGACGCGCGGTTATCGGGCGGCGTTCCTCAACCCTCCGGACGTCGGCGGTCGCTACTCGGCCCTCACCTACTTCGGACTGGTCCCCGCGGTTTTGGCCGGGGTCGACATCGGCACGCAGCTGCGCCGCGCCGCCGCGATGCTGGAGCGGTGCTCGCCCGGCGTCCCCGCGGCCGAGAACCCGGGGCTGGCGCTCGGCGCCTCCCTCGGCGTCCTGGCGCGCCGGGGGCGCGACAAGGTGGTCCTTCTGATCGACCCGGCCCTGCGTTCGTACGGACTGTGGATCGAGCAGCTGGTCGCCGAGAGCACCGGCAAGAGGGGACGCGGCCTGGTGCCGATCGTGGCGCGCGGCGCGCCCGCGACGGTGCGGCGCGATCTGGCGGGCCCCGACCGGGTCGCGGTCGGCGTCACACTCAATGGGACATCCGGCGACCGTGCGGTGCGGGGGGGCATCGCCGCGGCCGCGGGAACGCCGGGGATCGTCCTCGCGCTTCGCGACCGGGACGACCTGGGGGCCTCGATGCTGCAGTGGGAGATCGCCACCGCCGTCGCGGGCACGGTCCTCGGTGTGAATCCTTTCGACGAGCCGAACGTCACAGAGAGCAAGAAGAACACCGAGGCCCTGCTCGCGGAGCTCTCGGCGACCGGGCGATTCCGCGATGAGGAGCCGGATCTCGTCGTGGGGCCGGCGCGCGTTCACCTGGGCGGGCTCGGGCGTCACCAGCCGCGAAGTCTCGGCGCGGCCCTGGGGGCCCTTCGTGCCCGGGCGCGTCGCGGCGACTACGTCGCCGTCCTGGCCTACGTCGATCCCGCGGACCGGGCGCTGGCGTCGTCGCTCGAGCGGCTGCGCGCCGGCCTGGCCGCCCGGACCGGCCTCGCCGCCGGGATCGGCTATGGACCGCGCTACCTCCACTCGACCGGCCAGCTCCACAAGGGGGGGCCCGACAAGGGGCTGTTCCTGCAGGTCGTGCCGGACGATCGGGCCGCGCTGCCGATTCCCGGAAGGCCCTTCGGATTCGAGGAATTCAAGCAGGCCCAGGCGCTCGGCGATGCGCGCGCTCTCCGCGGCCGCGGTCGCCGGCTGGTGAGGGCCCGCTTTGCGGGGACCGCCCGGGCGGCGGTGGTCGCGCTCTTGAAGGCATCGAAAACGATCCGATGAGCATCGAGCCGGACGACGACGGATTCGAGCGCCGCATGCGGACCGCGGGTCTCGCCGCCGGCCCGCTCGCCGCGCTCGTCCTCTACGCGACCAATCCCGGGAGCCACCCGCCGGAAGGACGGCGCCTCCTGGCCGTCCTGGCGCTGACCATCGCCTTCTGGGTGACGGAGGCGATCCCCCTGCCGGCGACGGCGCTCCTCGCCTCGGCGCTGTGCATCGTGCTGGGGGTCGCGCCGGTCAAGGCGGTCCTGGCGCCGTATGCCGACCCGGTCATCTTCGTGTTCGTGGGAAGTTTCCTGCTCGCCGAGGGGTTCACGCGCTACGGCCTGGACCAGCGCGTGGCCGCGATGTTTCTCGGCCGCGGGCGGCTGGCCCGCCGTCCGATCGGAAGGATGCTGGGCGTGGGGGGCGCCTCGGCCCTGGTCTCGACCTGCCTGTCCAACACCGCCACCGCCGCCCTGATGACGCCGATCGCCATCGGCGCGGTGCGCGATCCGGCCGCACAGCACGGGCGCCGCGTCCCGGCGTGGGTGAGCGGCGTCCTCCTGATGGTCGCGTACGGGGCGTCGGTAGGCGGGATGGCGACCCTGATCGGCACGCCGCCGAACCTTCTGGTCGCGGGCTTCATCGAGCGCCTCGCCGGCGTGCACGTCGGATTCGTCGACTGGCTCCTGTTCGGCCTGCCGATTTCGCTGGTGCTGTTCGCCGCCTCGGTCCTATTCACCCACCTGGTCCTCGGCCGGGGCACCGGGGCCGCCGATCCGGCGGAGGCGGCGGGCGCTTCCCGGCATGCCGGGTCCGCGTCCGCCGACGGCGCGTCACCCTCCGTTCCGAAAGACGGCGCGCAGAAAGCCGGCGCGCGCTGGACCATGGCGGCCTTCGCTCTCGCGGGGGCTCTCTGGACGCTTCCCTCCATCGCCTCGCTCGCGCTCGGCGCCTCATCGCCCGTCGCCGCGGCGCTCGCGGCGCACCTGCCGGAGGCGGGCGTCGCCATGCTCTGCGCCACGCTTCTCTTCGTGGCCCCGGTGGAATGGCGGGCGCGCCGCTTCGCCCTGACCTGGGAGGACGGCCGAAGGGTCAACTGGGGGATCATCCTCCTGTTCGGCGGCGGGCTGTCGCTCGGCACGCTCGCCGACTCGACCGGGGTCGCGGCCTGGGTCGGCGCGGGGCTCCAGGAGGTCGGGCTGGCGCGGACTCCCGGGGGATTTCTCTTGTGCGCCGTGGCCCTGACGATCGTGGTCAGCGAGTTTGCCTCGAACACCGCCGCGGCCGCCCTCCTGGTGCCGATGGTGATCGCCGCGGCCGAGACGGCCGGATTCGATCCCGTGCGGCCGGCCCTCGGCGTCGGGCTCGCGGCCACCTGCGGTTTCATGTTCCCGGTGTCGTCGCCCCCCAACGCCATCATCTTCGGCACCGGCCTCGTGCCGCTCCGACGCATGATCCGCACCGGCATCCTCCTCGACCTGACGGCGCTCTTCGTGATCTGGGCCGGGCTACTCCTCCTGACGCCGATCCTGCCCCGCTGAGGCGCGGTCGTCGTCTCATGATGCGGTGCGGCGTTGCGCCTGCGCCCCTGTCAAGCCATCTAGGAATGTAACTTTAGGCCCCTTCATCGAGTCATCTAAATAGTTACCGGGGATGAGCCGTCACAGCGGCGCACCGGCGCGGCGTAGCGCTTCGAGACTGGTCTCAGGGCGGATGTGGATACGTGAGCCACGCCGGTGCGTAGCTTGGGAGAGTCGCGTGCGGCCGGCGAGGGCCTGAATGCGCTCGATTTGCTGGTCGATCCGGAGGGAGAGCTCGAACGGGTCGAGCCGGTCCCGCAGGAGTCGCAAGCGGGCGCAAGCTCGGGCGTCAGCCTCCGGGCAGGCCAGGACCCGTTCGAAGGGAGTCTGAGGGCGGTCGTAGCGGCGACGGATGCGGGAGCCGACGCGCTCCTTGCACAACAGCTTCACGGACGGCAGGAACAGGTTCTGCAGCAGGCGCAGGTCCTGGACATAGAGGGCGTTGATGGCGCGCAGCGCCTCGAGGCTGTCATAGCGGGCATACCCCAGGAGCTTGCGCACGTGGGTCCAGTTCTTCTGCTCGATGTGGGCGTTGTCGTCCTTCTTGTAGGGGCGACCGCGGGTGAACTGGATGGCCTGGCTCTGGCAGTAACCGTACAGGTGCAGGTTGATGAACTCCGAGCCGTTGTCGGCATCGATGCCCCGGAGGAGAAACGGCAGAGCGGATCGGATCTCGGCGAGGGCCTTCTGAACTTCGACTTGGCCCCTGCCCATGATCGCGCGGGTCTCGACCCACGTGGTGTGAATGTCCGTGAGGTTGAGAGAATGCAGAAAGACCCCGTCCGCGCTATTGCCGGAGTGAGCCACCAGGTCGATCTCGGTGAAGCCGGGAGCGGTGACGTCCCAGCGATCGGTCTTGAGGGGAATGTGGTGCTTGAGCAGGGTGCCAGGCTTGGTGCGGCCGTACAGCCGCCGCTTCAGGCGGTGCTTGCGGTCCTGCAGGCGCCGGTCGATCTGGCGGGGGCTGATCTGCAGGAGCTGTCGCTGCACGTGCGGGGTGAGGCGAAAGCGCCGCCGTGCCCACGGCAACCATGTCGGCAGCAGCGCTTTCAGGCGCACCGACCAGGGATACCCGGCCGCCACCCAGATCGCCTCCAGCGCCGACACCACCGCGGCGGAGTAGCGCTCGGGACGCTGGCGCCGTCGCTTGGGGACGGGATCCGGAGGCGGACCATTCAGCAACCGGAGCGCGTACTTGCGATGGAACCCGGCCACCTCACAGAACTCATCCAGGATGCGTCCTTTGCCGGTTCGGTCGGCTTCCGCGTAGCGTTGGTGAATCCGACGCAGGTACTCTCTGCTGCTCTTGTGGCTCACGATGTAACCCCCCTCTTGGGTTACATCCTAGATGGCGCGACGATACCCCTCAGGGTTACATATTAGGCGGCGCGATACGCCGAATTGACGCCGGACCCGCCGCGGCGCTAGGCTGCCCCGAAAGGAGAACACCATGATCGGGATGAAGGTCAGCCGCAGAGACTTCGCGCGCGCCGTTGGGGCGACGCTGGGCGCTTCGCTGGTCGCGCCGGACCTGGC
>DATNEZ010000403.1:0-3859 GCA_035606645.1 Binatia bacterium | reverse complement strand
AGCAGCTGCGTTCGGTGATGTGCGTGCCGCTCTGGAACAACCGCGACGTGATCGGTCTCATCTACCTGGACAACCGCCATCGGGCCGGGCTGTTCCGCGAGGACAACCTGAGGGTCATGTCGTTCCTGGCGAACGTCGCGGCGGTGAAGATCGAGAACGCCAGGCTGTTCGAGCAGGTGGTCGCGGCCGAAAGGATGGAGCAGGAGCTGCAGAAGGCGGCCGAGATCCAGGACCACCTGCTGCCGTCCCAGGGCCCGCCGATTCCCGGCTACGAGGTGTTCGGCAGCAGCGTGCCGTGCCGCGCCGTCGGCGGAGACTATTTCGACTACATCGAGCTGCCGGGGGGGCGCTACGCCCTGGCTCTGGGGGACGTGGCCGGCAAGGGGCTGCCCGCCGCCCTCCTGATGTGCATGTTTCAGGCCGGCCTGCATGCCCTGTGCGAAATGAATCTCGCGCCGGACGACACCATCTCGCGCCTCAACCAGATCCTCTGCCGGCGCCTGCCGGCGAACCGCTTCGTGACGTTCTTCTTCGGCGTCCTCGATCCGGCCCGGCACACGCTCACGTTCGTCAACGCCGGCCAGAACCCTCCCTGCCGGCTCGGGAAGAACGAGGCGATCGATCGGCTGACGGCGACCGGCCCCCCTCTCGGGCTCTTCGCCGGCGCCACCTACACGGCCCGGACGCTGGACCTCTCCCCGGGGGACCTCGTCCTGTGCTTCTCCGACGGGGCGACCGAGGGACGGAGCGCCGCCGACGAGGAGTTCGGGGAGGAGCGCCTCATCGGCATCGTCAGGGAGAGCCGCGGCGACAGACCCGAGGAGATCGTGCAGAAAGCCACGAGCGCGGTCGAACGGCATTCCGCCGCCTCCCCGCGCCAGGACGACACGACCCTGGTCGTGCTCAAGAGGAGGGGTCCATGAGCGAACCGTCGCAGCCGGTCACGCCCTTGAGTCCCGAGGGGGACAGCCTCCCGATGGCCCTGCTCGCAGGCCTGGTGGCCGCCGCAGTCGGGGCGGCGGCGTGGGCCCTCGTCACCGTCCTCACCCAGATGCAGATCGGCTGGATGGCGGTCGGCATCGGGTTCCTGGTGGGGCTGGCCGTGCGCAAGTTCGGGAAGGGTTCGGCTCCGTCTTTCCAGGTGCTCGGCGCCGTGCTGTCGCTCGTGGGCTGCCTGGCGGGTAATCTCCTGGCGGTCTGCATCTTCGCCGGCCGAAGCGAAGACGTGCCGCTCATGACCATCCTCGCCGGCCTGACCCCGTCGCTCGCGGTCAGGCTGATCGTGGAGACCTTCAGCCCGATGGACCTGCTGTTCTACGGTCTCGCGGTCTACGAGGGGTACAAGTTCGCGCGTGTACCGGACGCTCCGTCGCCCGTCGTCGCGGTGTGACACCCTCGGCGGGACCGGTAGCCGCCGATCCAGGGCCGATGCCCGGATCGCGCTCCCTGAAGAGCCTCGCCGCCGTCCGGCGGACGGTCACCGCCTGCGGGCGCTGCCCGCGCCTTCGGTCCTACTGCCGACGCGTCGCCAGCGAGAGGAAACGCGAGTTCCGCGACTGGACGTACTGGGGTCGACCGGTCCCGGGGTTTGGCGACCCGGCGGCCCGGCTCCTGGTCGTCGGCCTCGCCCCCGCGGCGCACGGCGGCAATCGGACCGGCCGCGTCTTCACGGGAGACTCGAGCGGCGACTGGCTCTACGAGGCTTTGCACCGCTTCGGCTTCGCCAGCCGGCCCGACTCGCTGTCGCGTCATGACGGCCTGCGGCTCAGCGCCTGCTACGTGAGCGCCGCCGCGCGCTGCGCGCCTCCCGGGAACAAGCCGACGCCACGGGAGCTCGCGAACTGTCGCCCCTGGCTCGAGGCGGAGATCCGCCTGCTCGACGAGGCGCGGGTGGTCGTGACGCTCGGCAGGGTCGCCTTCGACGCCTGGCTCCAGGCGTCCGGATGGCGCGATCGGCTGCCGGCCTCTGGCAGGCCGCGCTTCGCCCACGGCGCCGAGGCGCTCCTCCCGGATGGAACGATCCTGCTCGCGTCCTTCCACCCGAGCCGCCGGAACACCCAGACCGGGCTTTTGACCCGGGCCATGTGGCACGCCGTGTTCCGGAGGGCGCGCGCTCTGGTCAACACGGTTCCCGCTTCGCGCTAGAATGGATCGTTCCTTCAACTGGAGAAGCCCCATGGGCCCCGATCGAATCGACGTCAAGGAAGCCAGGCAGGCGCTGGAGCAGGACGCGCTCTACATCGACGTGCGCACCGAAGAGGAGTTCGCCGCGGGACACCCCGAGGGGGCGATCAACATCCCCGTGGGGACACCCAATCCGCTCCTGCAGCGCTTCGAACCGAATCCCGATTTCCTCGACGTGGTGCGCGCCGTCGTCCCGGAGCACACCCACGTCCTGATCGGCTGCCGATCGGGCCCGCGCGCCGAGATGGCGGCGAACCTCCTGACCCAGAGCGGCTACCCCAAGGTGCGCTGGGTCATCGGCGGCTTCCACGGCATGACCGACGCGTTCGGCATGGTCGTGGCCCCCGGCTGGCGCGAGCTTGGCTACCCCGAGAGCCGCGAGGCGGGCGAAGGGGTCGGCTACCAGTCGCTCCGGCGGAAGGCCGGGAAGCCCTAGCCTACGGAAACAGCGGCCGGCCCATGAGGCCGGAGAAATTGGGACGGAACCGGGCCGCGTCATAGTGCGCCGCCACGTCCACGGTGCGCGCCCCCCGCGCCGCATCGGGCAGATCGGTGTGGGAATAAAGGCCGTCCTTCAGGCAGAGCATCCTGCCGCTCGTCCCCCGCGCGATGAGATCGACCGACAGCGTTCCGAAGGTGCTCGCCACGATCTTGTCGAAGGCGTCGGGGTTGCCGCTGCGCAGGTCGTAGGTCAGGTCCTGGTGGCGGGTCGGCAACCCCGTCTGCCTGGTGATCGCCTCGGCCAGGGCTTCGCCGACGTTCGTCTTCTTGCGGTGTCCGTAGGCGTCCGGCGGGCCGAGCTCGTCGAGCCGCCCTCCTTGCCAGATGGCCCCTTCCGAGATGCACACCAGGGCATAGTGATTCTCGTTCTCCTCGTAGTCCTTCTGCACCAGGCGGCAGAGGGCCTCGAGATCGAACGGCTGCTCCGGGATGGCGCAGCGGACGTCGGAAATGGCCATCGCGGTCCCGAGCGCCGTGAAGCCGGCGTTCCGGCCGAAGAGGCGGAAGACGCCGACCGTCTCGTTCGAACCGAGATGGGTCCTCTGGCGGTTGATGAAGTGGTCCGCGCGCGTCAGCGCGGTCTGGAAGCCCAGGGCGTATTCCGTCCCGCGCACGTCGTTGTCCATCGTCTTCGGGATGCCCACGACCGGGAAGCCGCGCGTGGAGAGCGTGTACGCGTACCCCAGGGTGTCGTCCCCGCCGATCGCGACCAGGCATTCGATGCCGGCGCGCCGGAGATTCCCGATCACCTCATCGGTGAGGTCGAACATATCGTCCCGGCCCTCGACTTTCGGCAGGCCCGCGCGGCGCGAGGCAAGACCGGGCGGGAGATCCTTCAGGCGCATCCGGTCGGGGCGGGTGCGTGACGTGTGCAGGAAGGTTCCGCCGGAGCGATCGACGGCCCGGATGATCCGGTCGGTCAGGGGCAGATGGGAGGCGGATCCGCCCTCGCTCATCAGCACCGCGCCCATCCATCCCCGCCGGATGCCGGTCACGTCGGCGTCGCCGCCGCCGCGGCGCAGCCACCCCCGGTCCTTCGCCGCCCGGTAGATCGACTTGATGGCGGCGTTCAATCCCGGAACGTCCCCCCCGCCGGTCAGGACCCCGACATGCATGTGGCGCTCCCCCTCCTCCTCCCGAATCGACTCGCGAAACCTGTTCGGATCATCCCGAA
>DATNEZ010000368.1:0-2471 GCA_035606645.1 Binatia bacterium | reverse complement strand
GACCCGGAAGTTCGGCCCGAACGTCCGACCGCCGTCGGTCGATCGGGCCGCGTAGACGTCGGTGGTGCTCATTCCGGCCCAGTTGCGATAGTCGTACCACGTGGTCTCTACGACCCCGCGCCCGTTGACCGAGACCCACGGCATCACCTGGTCGTTCCCCGGGCCGTCGTCGTTGACCCTCAGCGGTGCCGACCAGGTGGCCCCCCGGTCGACCGAGCGCGCCAGGAAGACGTCGCGCGGGAACGCGTCGGGGGTCTCGCGCTCGACCCAGATGACGTACAGGGCGCCGCGGTCCGGCCCGGTCGAGGCGTCGACCGCCAGGGTGCCGATCTCCAGCGTGTCCTCGCGGTTGAAGCCGACGTTGGCGGGGTAGAACGACGGGGCCATCGTGCGCACGACGACCCGCGGCTCGAACGACGCGGCCGAGTCGAAGGATCGCCGGAACTCGAGGCGCGTCTCCGTGACGGAGATGTCGTCGACGCCGCGCTCCCACAGGGCGTAGACCTCGCCGTTCGGCCCGACGGAGAGGTAGGCGATCTGCACCGATTCGGTGGCGCTGCTCTCCAGGACGAGCGGCGGCGACCAGGTGGTCCCCCCGTCGGCCGACTTGATGATCTCGACCTGCAGGGGTCCCGAGAGGCCGATGTTGCCGTTCACGAAGCGCGTGTAGACCATGTACAGGACGTTGGTCGCCCGATCGCAGGTCAGCCATTCCTTGTCGAGGAAATCGTTCGTCGAGACCGCGGCGATCTTCGGGTTCGACCAGGTCAGCGTCGGCCCGGACAGCGTCCCGACGTTGACCGCGACGGCCGCGTCGACGGCGTTCGGGAAGTAGACGCTGGCGTAGTAGAACGTCCCGTTGCCGCACACCGTGACCGACGGATCGCCGAGGAGCTCCTTCGGCAGGGGGCCGCCGGTCGGCAGGCCGCCCCCGTCGGTGAAGGTGAGCCCGCCGTCGATCGACCAGGCGGCGCCGCTGCCCCGGTTGCCGTTGATCTGGTTGAAGCCGATGACCACGATCGGGCCGAAGACCGCGATGCTGGTTTCGCTCTGCGTGCCGGCGACGCCGTGGCTGGCCTGGACCTCGGGAGACTGGCCCGGAGATCCGTCCGGGAGCGGCTGCGCTCCGACGGACGCCCCGTACGCCGGCCCGAGGTTCCGGGCGGCCCCGTCGCGCCCCGGTCGCCGCGGCGCGAAGCGCACGCCCGCGCGCAGGCGATCGAGCCGCTCCGGACCGGTCTCTCCGCGCGGCGTCGAGGGGAGGAGCAGGCAGGAGACCAGGGCGAGCAGGACCGCGGCGAGGCGTCTCCCCGCCCTGCGCGCGCGCACGGCTGACGTCAAAGTCGTCCCCCGGGAAATCGGCAAGCCTGGAAACTACGGTCGTTCCCGTTCCGAGTCAACCGATTACGGTAGGATCCGCGCCGCATGAGCCTCCGACATGTAGCGGCCGCCATGATTCTCGCCCTCGTTTCAACGCGGCAGGCGGCATCGGCCGCCACGGACGATTACCTGCGCGGCTACATCGACTCCTGGATCGCGACGAACGCGCCGGCGGTCGCCGGCCGCGTGACGGTGAAGGTCCAATCGGGCGTCGTGACCCTGACCGGGGCCCTCGCCTCCCCCGAGGAGATCGACCGGATCGTCACGGCGGTCGGCGAGATCGAGGGGGTCGTGACCGTGGTGAACCGGATGTCCCTCGAGCAGGGGGCCGAGAAGCGCCGATGGCGGACGTGGATCGACTGGCTCCGACCGCCCCCCGGGCGCCGCACCGTGCGGTTCCCGGACGGTGACCTGTTTGCCGGCCCCCTGGCCGATCAGAAGCAGCCCCGCTTCCACATGACCTGGCAGAGCTGGCGCAGCGACACCGGACGGTTCAACATCGCCTCGGCGGGATTCGGGGAGAGCTTCGGCCTGGTGCGATGGCCGCGCGGCAACGAGGGGGACGGCTGGCAGGTGGGAATCGGCGGCGCGGTGTTCGCCGTGTTCAACCTGGACTCGTCGTCGATCGACCTGCTGAACGCCGACTACTACGCCGGCTTCCCGATCTCCTATCGCAGCGGCGCCTGGTCGGGGCGCCTGCGCCTTTTCCACCAGTCGTCGCACCTGGGGGACGAGTTCCTCCTGCAGCTTCAAGATACGCAGCCGGTGCCGCAGTCGGAACGGATCAACCTGAGCTACGAGGCTGCCGAGATCCTCGGCTCGTACGACAGGAACGGGGCGAGGCTGTACCTCGGGGGGACGCGCATCGTCACCATCGAGCCCCGCGAGCTCGGCAGGCAGCGGCTCCAGCTGGGGGCCGAGTTCCGCGGCAACCCGGTCCACTGGAGGACCTCGCGGATCGTCGCCGGGCTCGACGTGCAGGCCTGGAACGAGACCGGCTGGGACCGCGACGTGAGCTTCAAGGCGGGCCTGATGTTCCGCAGCCCCTACGGCGACGCCCGCTCGCTGCAGGCGCTCCTGGAGTACTACAA
>DATNEZ010000411.1:0-2701 GCA_035606645.1 Binatia bacterium | reverse complement strand
CGACGTCGCCCCAAGGTACGGCGCCGACAAGATCGTCTGGCAGATGCACAGCAGCGACGACGACAAGGTCCACTCCGTCACCCTGCGCACCCTCCCGAGCTACGAGATGCTGGGCTGCCTCGTCTACCACGAGGACACCGCGCAGTTCCAGTATTTCCCCAAGATCGGCGACTTCAACGAGTGCCACGTCGACAAGAGCGGCCGCTGGCTGCTGAGCCTCGAGGATATCGACGGACTCTACGACCTGGAGATGCGGATCTTCGATCTGCAGACCGGCACCGAGCGCATGGTGATGGACCAGGCCGGGGCGGTCGGCCACGCCGACATGGGGTTCGGCTACATGATCGGCGACGACAACTGGAACAGCCGGGCGAACGCCATGATGGTCTGGGACTTCTCCCAGAATCCCCTGAGCGGCAGGCTGGTGTCGTACAACCTCGACTGGTCGGCCCCGGCCCCGAACCATACGTCGCACGGCAACGCCCGGCCCGGAGTCCCCGCCTCCGACCAGTACGCCTGCGGCAGCAGCGCCTCGCGGGCGGACGCCATCTGGGGGAACGAGATCATCTGCTTCCGGCTCGACGGGTCGTTGAACGTCCTGGTCGTGGCGCCGGTCATGACCGACCTCAACGCTCCGGGCGGCGGCTCCGACGACTACGTCAAGAAACCCAAGGGGAACCTGGATGTCACCGGGCAGTACTTCATCTGGACCAGCAACGCCGGAGGCAACCGCCTGGACGCCTTCCTGGTCAAGGTCCCGGGGCAGCGTCTCCTCGGCGGGAGCAGCGACACGACCTCTCCCACGGTGACCCTCACGGCCCCGGGCGCCGGCACCACCGTCTCCGGGATCGTCACGATCGCGGCCAGTGCCGCCGACAACGTCGGGGTCACGGGGGTCCAGTTCCGCCTGGACGGAGCCAACCTGGGACCGGAGGACCTGTCGGCCCCCTATGCGATCTCCTGGAACACCGCCGGAGCGTCCAATGGCTCCCACGGCCTGAGTGCGATCGCCCGCGATGCCGCCGGCAATACCGGTACGTCCGTTCCCGTCGTCGTGACGGTGGCCAACGACACGACCCCTCCGGCGATCTCCGCCGTCATGGCGTCGGGTGTCACGTCCGGCATGGCCACGATCACCTGGACGACCGGCGAGCCGTCCGACTCGCAGGTGGAGTACGGCCCGACAGCCGCCTACGGCAGCAGCACCGCCCTGGGCGCGCCTCCGGTGGTCGCGCACACCATCCTTCTGTCGGGGCTCGGGCCGGCCACGACGTACCACTTCCGCGTCAAGTCCAGGGACGCGGCCGGCAATCTCGCCACGTCGGGCGATTTCACCTTCCTGACCCTGCCCGTCTCCGGATCGGCGCCGGCGCCCACCGTCGGCTCTGTCGTCGAGGCGCTGACCGGAACGATTTACGTCCTGCGACCCGGCGTGCTGGGAATTCGCGTCGGCGGGACGGGTTTTCAATCGGGCGCGACCCTGTCTCTGGGATCCGGCATCGCCTCCGGCGCGACCACGTTCATCGACGCGACGCACCTGGAGGCGACCATCACGGTCGGCTCGACGGCAGCTCTCGGTGCTCGGAGCATGACGGTGACCAACCCAGACCAGGGATCCGGCGGCAGGACCGGAGCCTTGATGATCACCAGGTCACCCGACTTCAACGGCAACTGCCGGATCGACGGAAGGGATCTCAACACGCTCGCGAGGGTCTGGGGGAGCGGCAACGGCGATCCCACCTTCAACCCTCAGGCCGACTTGAACGGAGACAACCTGATCGACGGGAACGACCTCGACATCCTCGCGGCGTACTTCGGCCGAAGGCTGGCGTCATGTCCCTAGTCAGTGACACTTCGCGATCACATCAAAGCATCACAGAGGTCGCTTTGGTCAGTGGAGCGCCTGAAACGACCTGCAACTTCTCCTTAGGGTCAATACCTGTGCGATCGATCAAGTGTTCACCCGACAGCCAATTAGAGGATTCTACGGATGCGTCCGAATTCTGGCATCCACATTGCTTCTTGAAATAGTCGCAATTCATTCAGCGGAGACCCCTTCCCGACAAGGGCAAACCCGCCGTGAGGCGGGGACGCAAAGCCACGGGTCAGAGTGAGCCTTCCTGACAGCCGGGTTGCCGAAGAAAGGGACACCACGCGGTACCAAGGGACTGGTGGTCTTCCGCCCACGGGAGGGCCACCATGCCTCGGAATATCCTGTCGTCCGTCCGTCGTGTCCGTGTCTTCCTGGTGAACCTGGTAGCCGCAGGCCTTCTCTGCGCCGGGCACGCCAGCTTTCCCCAGTCGTCCCCCGCCCCGGAGCTGGTGCCGTTTCCCGGCGGGCTGATGGAGTCGGCGACCACCGGGCTGGTCCGGCCCCGACTCGCCGCCTCGGTCCTGCAGGCGCTTCTTCCGTCCCGCGGGGCGTTCGTCTTCCCGCCACCGTACAGCACCCAGGGTGTGCGGATCACCAACGCCTCCGACTGCGGCGGCGGCGACTGCGTCGACGCGGTCGGCTACTCCTACTGGCGCAACATCAACAATCACACCGCCTCGGACGACATGCTCATCATCCTGGGCCTCAACCGGGCGCGCGGCGGGCAGGGTCCCTCCCTCTTCCGTTACAACAAGGTCACCGATCAGGTCACGAACCTGGGGCCGGTGTTCCCCACGACGAGCGCCAAGAGCTACCACAGCGCGGAGG
>DATNEZ010000342.1:0-2495 GCA_035606645.1 Binatia bacterium | reverse complement strand
CCCGGGTCGGTCTGGGCGCGGTCGAGGGTCGGCGCTACCGCCGGAGCGGGCCCCGAGCGGCCTGCCGGTGCTGCGGCAGTTGCCGTCCCTGCCGGTCCTGGCGCCGTCGGAGGTGCCGGGCGAATTCCTCCAGGAACTTCTCGAGGTCCTCGTCCTCCGGCGGGTTGTACGCGACCCCCTGCTCCCGCTCCTTCGGGTCGTTCGACGACTGGCAGATTTCCTGTAGGGACTGGTCCACGTTGCCCCTCCTGTGGCGTGATGAAGCGCCGCATCCCGGGCAGGCGGGTCAGGAGCCGCCAGAGCCCCGGGACGTACTGCTGGATGTTCGGCCCGAATTCCTTCGACAGGGCCGTCTCGAGCCGCTCCTGCGTGACCGCCCCCTTCGCAACGTGGTAGGCGCCGGCCGTGAAGACCAGCTCCTTGATCTCGTCGTCGGCGTCCTGGTAGGCGTCGCCGGTGCGGGCCCGCTCCGCCATCGCGCGCGGGCCGCCGCCCGGGGCGTAGTACCGCGCGCCAGCCGACCGGCCCACGATCGGCACGCGGTCGAACTCGTCGAGCGTGATGGTCTGGCCGCCCTGGTTCTCCGGTCCGCTCGAGAGCGTGATGACGCCCGGGGCCTTCGACGTGACGGTGTAGTAGTTCCCGTCGCCGGTCGTGAACGACTCGCCTTCCTTGAGGTCTCCGGCCGCGACGTCCGTGGTCATCGACGCCAGTTCCGGGTCGATCTTCCCGAAGCCCTTCCGCTTCCCGCTGGTCTTCGGGGCGGCCTTCCCGCTCAACTCGGTGATCATGCGGATGATTTCGTTCCGGGCCTCGATGGCGTCGCCGCCGGCGAACCCCTTCTCGGCGGCCATCTGGGCGGCCTCGTCGAGCCGCATCCCGCCGTCCGTCCGGACGACGAGCCCGGAGCCCCACTTCTTGTTGACGCCCGCGAGGATCTCGTTGAATGTCTTCAGGCTCTCCTTGTACCCGGGCTTCGTCGGGTCCTCGCCGACGAACGTGCGCTGCAGGCTGTCGCGCGAGATCGGGCCCTGCTCGAGGATGACGCCCCACCAGTGGCCGGGTTTCCCTTCCATCGCGGCGAGACGCTTCTGGCGGCCCTTGGCGGCGCCGGATGGTCCGGCCGGCTTCGGTGGCTCCGGCGGCGGCTGGCCCTTCCCCTTGGCCTCCCGGAACTTGACGATGTACTCCTGCTCCTCGGGGGTCAGGAAGACCTTCTGGCCGGGGGCGGGCGGTCGCGCCGCGGCCGCGTGGTCGATGGCGTCGGCCACGAGGCGCTCCTCGTCCCGGTTGAGCGGGGCGAACTTGTCGATGCCGAGGAACCCACCCTGCCCGGCGTTCTTGACGTACTTCGTGGCGAAGGCGGCGACCTCGGGGCGGATCTTCGTCAGGTCGATCTCGCGCGCGCCGGGCGCGCGGCGCTCCGTCGGCGCCGTGGCGGCCTGCGCCCCTTCGAGCCGGTAGTTCGGATTAAATGGGCCCTTCGTCGAGCCATCTGAACTAACCACCGTTCCTGTCATCAGGTCATGCCAGTCAAAATTCACAACGCCGCGTTCGTCTTCAGGGGTAGCAATAGCGGTCTCTGCGTCCTCGTGCGTTATCATCCTCCAGAACTTGCCCGTCTTTTTGCCGCTCCGATTATGGAGCGCCGTGATACGCCATCGCGCTCCGGTTTCGTCGATAAAGATGTCTCCGGTTTCGATGCTCTCGACGACAGTTCTCGCCTCTTGTGCTCCGGCCTCTGCCGCCTGAACGTATGGTTCTCCTTGAAGACGCTCTGCTGCTGGAGCCTTCCTGACACTCAAGTTGGGGTGTGGTGCTGGCGCTGGTGGTGGCGCGGGCTCCGTTGGCGCGGCAGCTGTCGCCGCGGCGGGCGCCCCGAGGCGGGCCCGGAGCCGGTCGGCGGCGCTCTTGTACGCCGTCTCGCTCGGCACGTCCGGCCGAATCGTCTCCGGCGGCTTCGCCGTGGCGGCCTGGATGTCCTCCTCCGTGACCGTGGGGGCGGTCGGTCCGGCGGGCGCTGGCTGGCGGCCAGGTGGCGGCTTCGCGATCCGGTCCTCGATCGCCTTCAGGATGAGCTTCTGCGGCGCGCCCGGGCGCTCGTACGTCGCCCTCTCCTCCGGCGTCGCCGCGTCGAGGATGCGCTTCTCTCGGGCGGCCTCACGTCGAGCCTTGCCGACCTCCACGAGCCGCTCCAGGTCCTCCAGCGTGCTCTGCGCCTGGATCTCTCCCTCGGTGATCCACGGCTTGAGGAGGCGGGTCCGCTCGACGGCCATGCGCCTCTCGGTGTCGTCTGGCTTCGGCGCTGTGGCGGGCGCGGCTGGCGCCTCCGGCTGTTTCCGGGTTATTTCCGCCGGAGCGATTCCGGCCACGGCGCTCAACCTCTGTATCTCCTGCATGATACGAGCCATGTTCGCTGCGTCGTTCGGCCCGGCGACCCCCGTGTCGATGCGCGCGCCGATCCTCTCGGCCTCGTCCACGAGCTTCGAAAGCTG
>DATNEZ010000333.1:0-2651 GCA_035606645.1 Binatia bacterium | reverse complement strand
CCCAGTCCCACAACCCGTCGTTGGATCCCCGGGCCGCGAGCTCGTAGCGTTCCTGGCTGCGCCTCAGGGCCTCGGTGCGCGACGCGACGATCTCCTCGAGGTGGTTGGAGTGGTACCTGAGCCGGTCATGCAGGTGCCCCGCCGCGGCCCCCACGAAGGCGAGGATCGGGGCGAAACCGTCCGTGAAGAAATGGACCGGCGTGACCCGGTGAAGTCCCTGGATCATGGCGAAGCCGATCGCTTCAGGAAGGCTCTTGTAGAGAGCGTAGTAGTCGACCAGGTAGCCGACCAGCGTCAGGAGGAGTCCGAAGGCGAACCCCAGCCCGCCATACGCGAGAGCTCGGGAATGAGGGGCGAGACGGACGGGCGTCAGCCTGCGCCACACCCCGCCGTCAGACCGCGCGCCGGTCGGCATCGGTCCCATGGACCTCGGCGGCGATCCTCGGGATGCGGCCGGGCGCGGAATGATGGAGCGATGCGAGGCGCCGGCCGCGGGCGATGGCGAGCCAGGTGGTGAGCCCCGTGGCCAGGGTCAGGGCGACGATGAGCAGAAGGCACGCCGGGCCGCCGGCCGCAAAGGTGTGGAGCACGCCGGCTTCCACCGGGAGGTCGTTCACCGCTTTCGCCAGCGCCTCGATCCGCGGGCCCTGGTCAGGCCCGATGCCGGCTTCCTTCAGCACCCGGTTGTAGCGGGCGTAGCGTTCCAGGTCCGTCCGGAGCGCCTCGAGCTCCGCAGGCGTCAGCGAAGTCCGCGCGCGCACCTCGGTCAGCTTGCCGTCCAGGAAGGGCGGGAAGAGCGTGGCCACGCTCGCGGACTTGCGGCCGCCCGGGACGGCCTCGAGCGGGGCGTCGTCGGTCACCACCGCCGCCAGGACGCGGAGCACGGCGTCGCCCTGCGCGCGCGATGCCTTCACGTCGCTCTCGAGCTGGTCCCGATCCGCCACGTTCTTCATGAGCTCCCGCTTGAGCTGGCGGAAACGCACCAGGACCGACTCGAGCTCGGGGTCCCCGCCGAGCAGCCCCAGGATGTCATCGCCCGCGGTATCGGCCATTTTCTTCAGGACCTCGACCTCGAGGAGCCGCTCGGTCCGGACATAGCTCTCCGTGTGGGTCAGGAAGGCCTGTTCCTCCGGATTGCTCAGCGAGGAGACGATGATCTGCTGCCGTTCGCCGCGCAGGCGCTCGATGACGGACGTGGCCCATTCCGTGTAGTCGCGCACCGTCGAGATGTCCTTCTTGATGTCCGGGGGCTGCAGATCCTCGAGAGACTGGACGGTGAATTCGTCGAGCCGGCGGGCCGCCCCCTGCAGCCGGACCAGCCTGTCGGAGAGCGGGGGCAGAAGCTCCTTGGCGAACACGCCCTCGGGGTCCCAGTCGGGCCGATCCGCGATCAGGGTCTTCAGCCTCGAGAGCGACGTCGCCGCCGCCCGGAGCTCGCCGTCGGCCAGGAATTCCCGCGCGCGGTCGTACAGCTCGTGAGGGTCCGCCTCGACCTTGGGGGCGCCGATCACGAGGGGAACGTGAAGCGCCGCCGCGACCAGGAAGACCGCCGCCCTACGGACAGTCATCCCGGATGTCCCCCTTGGGAGTGATGAAGACCGGCTTTCCGCCGGCCCAGTCGAGGCGAAGGCAGGAGGCCTGCGACGATCCGTAGCGGGACAGCCGGACGTCCTTCATCGCCTCCGGGCCGGATTCGCGCACCACGGGAATCGGCCGGAACGAGGCGGTGGTGGAGCCGGGCTGAGGCGTGATTTCCCAGAGGGCGTGAAAGGAGTCCCCGACGACGTAGAGGCGCCCGTAGTGCATCATGAGCTGCACCTTCCCGTTCGGCGGCACGCCGGGGTTGACCCCTTCGGCCCGCAGAATCGGAGACAGGTCGAGCCGGCCGATCAGGGGCGGGCGCTCCGCCAGGAGCACGGTCCCGTCCGCTTCGAGCGTCAGCGGGATCCGCAGGGAATGCTGCTCGAGCATCAGCGTCGGCTGGACCACCGGCGTGGCGCAGGACAGGACCGCGGCTGCGATCAGAAGCGCCAGCACAGGCTGCGATACGAATCGCCTTCCGTTCACGGTTCAGGTCCCCGATGCGCAACGGCGTGGCCGGACGGGAAGCCCTGGCCACAACCGATGTTCCAATCTAGGTCATAACCGTAATGAATCAAGCGCGGGCGGGCCGATCACGAATTGGTGACTCGTGGCGGAGAGAGCCTTTGGCCTAGAACCTGGCCTCGGCGGGGCGGAGCGGATCCATCTGATCCTCGGTCGGCTCGGCGCAGCAGAACCAGGACTCGGTCAGGCGCGGCGGGCGGTCCCCTTGGCGCGCGTCCGGGGCGCGGACCGGGAGCGGCTGCGATCCGGCGTGGGCGACGATGCGCGAGAAGGTCAGGCGCGGGTCGGCCTTCTCGAGGGCCGACTTCTCGACCAGGCGGCTCAGCTCCCGGTGCAGGGAGTCCATGCGCGGGTCGGGGTGGGTCCAGTCGTAGGTGAACCGCCGGGCATCGAGCGCTCCCAGGTGCGGCCGCATCGCGGGGTGATCGAGGAGGAGCGATCCCGGCGGCAGGAGCAGGCGGATCACGAGCTGCACCGGGTCGAGGTGATCGACGAGGTCGTGGGCCGCGATGAACGCCAGGAGCTCGCGATAGGCTTCGAGGCCG
>DATNEZ010000320.1:0-3463 GCA_035606645.1 Binatia bacterium | reverse complement strand
CGGCGAGCGCCGCCACCGCATCGTCCCCCATCGCCGCCAGCCGGCCGAGGGCGATCCCCTTTCCGAGCGACGTGCGCTCGTGCACCTCGAGGAGGTACAGGGACACGTGATCCACGCCGAGGTCGACGACGCGCGCGAGGTCCGCGAGGGCGCCCGTGGAGTCCTGGCCGGGCAGGCCGAGGATCAGGTCGACCCCGACGCTGCGCACGGGCGAGCGCCGCGCGGCCGCCACCGCGGCGAGGGCGCCGGGCGCGTCATGCGGCCGCCGCATCCGGCGAAGCAGGGCGTCGTCCAGGGACTGCACCCCGATCGACACGCGGTTGACGCCCAGGGCGTGCCAGGCCTCGAGCCGCGGCTGGGTCGTGTCCTCGGGATTCGCCTCCAGGGCGATCTCCGCCTGCGGCGCGACCGCGAACGACTCGCGCAGGGCCCGCACCACCCGGTCGAGCGCCTCGGGGGACAGGATCGAGGGGGTGCCGCCGCCGAAGTGGATGGTGTCGGCGTCCCGGCCCAGAAGCGGCGCGCCGATGGACGCGATCTCGCCGCACAGGGCGTCCACGAAGGCGTCCAGATCGCGCCCGCGCGCCGGGACGAGATAGAAATCGCAGTAGGAACAGCGCACCGTGCAGTACGGCACGTGCACGTAGAGGCCGATCACACCTTCTCCACCGCCGCCGCCGGGACCCAGCCGCTCATGGCGTTCGGCAGGCTGACCTGGTACCAGCCGTCGCGCCGGTTCCGCAGCTCCAGCCTCGCCCCTTCGTGCACGGTGAACAGGACGGTGTTGTCGCCCGCGGGCCCGCTCAGGACGTCGACCTTGTCCTCCATCACGATGGCGCGCTCCGAGGTGGTCCGATCGATCGCGTAGCCGAGCGCGATCCCCGCGGCGAGGACCGCGAGGGCGGCGAGGGCGGTGCCGTATCCCAGCGCCCGTCGCGCGGTGTAGGACGCGGTGAGCGGCAGGGCCCCGAGCAGGGCCGCCGCCACGTAGAACGCGCAGAGGAAGAGCCCGGCCAGCAGATCGATCGACAGGCGATCGATGAAGCTCCTCAGCACCTGCACCGGATAGGGGATCTCCGCCTCGGTCACCCGGTCCCGGATCAGGCCGCGCGCGTACTCGAGGTTGTCGCGCACGTCCCGGTCGGACGGGTCGAGACGCAGGGCGCGCTCGTAGTTGAGAATCGCCGCCCCGAGCCGTCCCATCTTGAAGTGGGCGTTCGCCAGGTTGAACAGGACACGCGGGTCGACGACCCCGTATCCGAGGATCTTCTCGTACGACGCGGCGGCATCCTGGTAGCGTCCCTGCTCGTAGGCGCCGTTGCCGGCCTCGAACAGCTCCCGCACCGTGGAGGCGCGCGCCTCCCCGGCCGGCGCGAAGGCGGCGAGGAGCAGGAACGCGAGCGCGACCAGGGGGCGCCTCATGCGCCGAGCGACTTCTCGAGCTTCGTGACGCTCTCCTCGGCGGCGACGAGGGTCCGCCGCATCTCCTCGGCGCCCGAGGAGGAGGGAGCGAAGCGCGCGTAGTCGCAGGCCTCCAGGCAGCGGTGGAACGCCCTCCGGGCGTCCTCCGGCACGCCGCGCCCGACCAGAAGCTCCTCGATCCGGTCGTGGGTCAGCCCGGCCGCCGGGATGTCGAACTTGGCGGCCACGTAGTCGCTGAGCGCGCTCGCGACCTCGGCATAGAACGCCCTCGCGGTGGAGGGACTCCCGCGGCGTCTCGCCTCCTTCAGCCGCTTCAGGGCCAGGGGGCGGGCCCGCCGCCGGCGGCGCAGCCCCGCGGTGGCCCGCTGGGCGTCGCGCGTCCGCGCCACGACGAAGACCCCCAGGTCCGCGGCCACCGGCAGGAACAGGAGCGCCAGGAACAGCGGGGTGCGATAGAACGGGCGGGACCAGTCCTTGAGCCCGTCGGTGGCCTGCTTGATGAAATGGATGTCACGCCGCAGCTGGCGCACGTCGCTCTGGGACACGATCGGGCCCGCGCTCCCGCTTCCCTCTCCCCCCTTCGCCACCTGGATCGGGACGGGGGCGCTCGCGACGCTTCGATAGGCGCCGGCGCGCGGATCGAAGAAGGAGAATCGCACGGGCGGAATGGTCTGGGTCCCCGGCGCCAGCGGGATCAGGACATAGTCCCAGACCTTCTCGCTGCGCAGGCGATCGGACACGACGGAGGTCGACGTCGTGACCTTCGGCGCGAACTGCTTGAAATCGCTCAGCTCGGGGAGGGGCAGCGCGTTCACCGCGTTCAGGTTCCCCTCGCCGGCCACTCGCACCTTCAGCCCGATGGCGTCGTTGACCCGCGACTCGGACCGATCGGCGGTGACCGTCAGGGTGAAGGCCCCGACCGCTCCCGTGAAGTCGTCCGGGCGCGACGCGGCCGGGAGGGGCTGCACCTGGACGGTGATCGGCTCGGTCCGCCGGGTCAGGGTCTCGGTGGGCGTGAAGAAGAACGACTCGATCGGGTCCTGGCTGCGCCGCCGCACCTGGACCTGGTAGGTCATGGACGGGATCGACAGGGGGCCGCTGCCCGTCGGGAAAAGGGCCCGCTTCATCAGCGTGTATTCGTTGAAGGCCTCGCTCCCCTTCTGGATGCGCCGCAGCTCGAGGTTCTCCGGCAGCTTGATCTCTTCCGCCCAGAAGCCGGGAAAGGTCGGCGAGTCCTTCGAGCCCAGGTTGAGGATCTCCGTCTGCGTGTCGAGGAGGACGCGCAGCGTCACTTGTTGCCCGACGTAGGCGGTCCGGGAATCCACGTCGGCGGCCACCAGCACGCGCCCGGGTGCGGCCTCGGGCTCCCCCGGGGCCCTCGGATTGCCTCCGGCACGTCCCGGGCCGCCCCGCACGCCCGGCGGGACGCCCCCCGGCGTCGGCGAGGCGCCGGTTCCCCCGGGCACCACGTCGAGGTCGATCGACTGGGTGCGATAGGTGCGTCCCCCCACCAGGAGCCCCAGCGCGGGGATGGTCCTCGAGCCGGTCTGGCGCGGGCGGAGGGCATAGGCCCACGTCTTGGTCGCGGAGGTCCTGCCGTTGATCCACTGGAACCGCGACGACGGCATCGGGCCCCCGACGATGTCGAAATCGACGATCCCCGACACGTCGGGGGGAGCGATGTCGCCAAGGGTCGGGCCCGACACCTCGACCGTGAGGATGACCTGGCCCCCTTCTCCGACCCGGCTTCGATCGACCCGGGCGCGGACGTTGATCTCCTGCGCCAGGGCGGCCGGGGCCGCGACGGCGAGCCATGCGCCGGCCAGGATCGCGCCGGCAGCGAGTCGCTTCATGCGAGCCATCACCAGTCCTCTTCCGGCTCGCGACGGTCACCCGCCGACGCCCGGGCGTGCTTCTTGATCCCTTCCTTCTCCTCCTGCTGCAGCGCCTGCAGGACCTGTCGCGCCTCCTGCTCGGTCATCTCGCCCGGACGCTTCTGCGGCGGGGTCTTGTCCCCGGCCCCCTCCTGCTGCGGGGACTG
>DATNEZ010000305.1:0-5069 GCA_035606645.1 Binatia bacterium | reverse complement strand
TGCAGGAGCATGCCGATCCCGTAGTCGTTCCAGCGCTCGCGGTCGACGGGCAGTGGGGCCGGGGCCGCGGCCGGACGATCGCCCGTCGGGGCGGCCCCGTCCACGAGGGGCAGGACGACCTTGTCCTCCGCCACCACCGTGATCGGCAGGTCCGGCACCCCCTTGATCTGTCCCGAGACCCGCGAGGTGTCGGCGGTGAACGACACCTTGCGATCGTCGAAGTCGGGGGACACCGCGTCCGGGGACGCCCCGGAGTCGCTCACTCCGGCGAAGGCGAACTGGGTGTTGTACCAGTGGAACTTCCGGTAGTTCATGCGCGCCGAGACGGTGATCGGCCCGCGCGCCCCGCGCGGGATGGCGACGCGGAAGCGCCCGACGTCGGCGGCGCCCGGGGGGATCAGCCGGGCATAGACCAGCGCGCGGGTGGACCAGGCGTTGCGCTTGTTGATCTCGTTCCCGTGGGCGTCGATCTGCAGCGACCGGTAGCGGTGCGCCCCGGCCTCGACCGGGCCCTTGCCGCCGTCCTCGACGAAGCCGCTCCAGTAGATGACGCGGCCGTCCGCGTCCTCCGCCTTCAGCTCCAGCCACACGTCGAAGGCGTCGACTGTCCCGCCCGGGAAGAAATGCCCGATGTTGCGGGTGCGCGCCACCACGTCGAGGCGGTACGTCCGCCCGGGCCGCAGGAACGGGTCGGCGCGATCCAGGGGGGCGATGAGCGGCGGCTCCACGGCCCCCGGCCGCCCGCGCGCCGGGGCGGCCCGGGACGATCCGTCCCCGGAGTCCGGCAGCTCGGCGAACATCGTCAGGGCCCGGGGCTGCGCCTCCTCGCCGGAGGGGGCTCCCTCTGCCGGCGGCGCATCCGGGCGGCCCCCGGCTCCCGGAAGCGGGCCCGCGGCGCCGGCCTCGCTGGCCGCGAAGACGTCGACGGTCAGGATTCCGGCGGTGAGGAAGTCGCGCGTCGCCTTGAGCTGGGCCTCGTCGCGGTTGGCGAACGGCACGGCGGTGTTCGCGCCGGGGAAGCGGTGCGAATGCACGAAGCCGTCGCGGTTCCCCTGGTCGGCGGAGCGGACGAGCGGCATGTGGCAGTCGCCGCAGTCCTTCGACTTCGGCGGGTAATAGAAGGCCCGCGCCCCCTGGCCCGAAATGCCGCTCCCCTGCCAGGCGTCGTACTCGTTGAAGCCGCGGAACCAGCGGTAATGGTTCACCGGCACGTCCAGGTGCACCTTGTGGCAGGCGGAGCAGAACTCGGCGCGGCTCTCGCGATGGAACGGCTTCAGCATGGTGGCCTTGTGCGGGCCCGGGTCGAGGCGCGTCATGTAGTCGTGCAGGCCGTGCATGAGAGGATTCCCGCTCGCCACCAGCCGGTGCATCTCGGGATACTCCAGGACGTAGCCCCCCTGGCCCATGGTGTCCTTCACGCCGACGATCGAATGGCAGACCAGGCAGCCGATCCCCGCCTGCGCCTGCGGCGTGTCGATCTGCTCCACGATCGGCCGGTCCATCCGCCCGGTCAGGAGCACCGCCTGGTCGTGGCACCCGCCGCACCACTTGGAGGGGCCGGTCCCGACGACCTCCTGCATGTACTCGATCGACTTGCGGTACCACTGGTTGTTGAACGACGAGAAATGGTGCATGGAGGATTCCCACTGCGCCGTGATGTCCGGGTGGCACCCCTTGTTGCCGCAGGCCTTCGACTCCAGGAAGAAATCGTGCGGGATGAGGCGGTCGCCGACCGTCCTGACCGAGGACGGGAAGAACGGTCCCTTCGGGCCTCCCCCCTCGTCGAACGGCGTCAAGGGGGGCGTGACGGGGTTGACGATCGTCGCGAGGGGGGGCGGGAAGAGCCGGCGCCAGCCCCAGGTGCCGGCCGGCAGCGCCAGGGCGATCGCGAGGACCAGCGCCACGCGCCGCGCGCCCCGGGCGTTGCCGCGGGCCGCCTGCCAGGCGATCCCCGCCAGGAAGGCCAGAAGCGCCGCGACCACGTGCGCCGCCAGGATGGGACGATAGGGCGTCGCGGTCCCGGTGACCGCCAGGACCAGGCTCGTGGCGACCGCCACGAGGGACGTCGCTCCGACGGCCGCGAGGGCGATGCGCCCCCGGCCTGCCGCGGCCCGTTCCCAGGCGCGCCGGACCGCGGCCGGGCCGCGCCAGAAAAGCGTCAGGACCAGCAGGACGCCGGTCGCGACGTGCGCCACCACCTGCGCGTGGTAGAAGATCGTCGCCGAGTCGAAGGCGGCCAGGTACGCGGCGTTCGCGAGCAGGAACACCAGGAGCGCCCGCACCAGCGACGTGCTGCGGCGCGGCGCGCCGCCCCTCTCCCCACGTGTTCCGTCCAGCGTCAGCATCCCCGGGCTACCCGCCCGTCGCGTCGGGATCGATGCCGTGCTTGCGCAGGTAGTACGCCAGGTTGCGCTGGTCGATCCCGAGCAGGCGCGCCGCCTCCTTGCGCACCCCCCGCGAGCGCCGCAGGGCCTCGACGATCGATTCCCGTTCGTGCCGGGCCGCCACCGCGCGGATGTTCAGCTCGTTCTCTCCAGCCGGCGCATCGGCGCCGGGCGCCCCGCCCGCGGCGGCGGTCGCGGCGAGGCCCGCGACCGGCGGCAGGTCGAGCGACACGAGATCGGGACCAGGGTTCAGGATCAGGGCCCGCTCGATCACGTTGCGCAGCTCGCGCACGTTGCCCGGCCAGGTGTACGCGACGAGGTCGGCCTGGACCTCGGGGGCGATCCGCGGAGGCGGCTGGCCCAGGCGTGCGGCGATCTGGCGCACGAAGAGCTCGGCGAGCAGGGGGACGTCCTCCCGGCGGTCTCGCAGGGGAGGCAGGGGGATGCGCACCACGTTGAGGCGATAGAAGAGGTCCTGGCGGAAACGCCGATCGGCGACGGCGGCGTCGATGTCGCTGTTGGTGGCGGCGATGACGCGGACGTCGACGCGCGTCGGGCGCTCGTCGCCGACCCGGTCGAACTCCCCGTCCTGCAGGACCCGCAGGATCTTCGCCTGCGCCTGCAGAGGCATGTCGCCGATCTCGTCCATGAACAGCGTGCCCCGGTGGGCCAGCAGGAAGCGCCCCTCGCGGTCGGCCGAGGCGCCGGTGAACGAGCCCTTGCGATGCCCGAAGAACTCGCTCTCCCACATCTCCATCGGGATGGCGGCGCAGTTGACTCGAATGTAGGGTGCCGAGTTCCTGCGGCTCAGCCGGTGGATGAGGCGCGCGACCAGCTCCTTGCCGGTGCCCGACTCTCCGAGCAGGAGCACGGTGGCGTCGCTGGCCGCCACGGCGCGCGCCGTCTCCATCACCTGGCTCCACGCCTGCGACCGGCCGAGCGGAGGATCGTCTCCCGGGAGATCGGAGCGGCGCAGGTAGTCCACCTCGCGCTGCAGCGCCCGGGTCGCGAGGGCCCGGTCCAGCGCGACCTCCAGGGCGTCCGGGTCCGCCGGCTTCAGGATGTAGTCGGCCGCCCCGGCCCTCACGCACTCGATCGCGGAGGCGATCGTCCCCTGGCCGGTGAGCACCACCACCGGGATCAGGGGGTAGGCGTTCCGCATCCGCTTCACCAGGTCGAGTCCGTCCGCCCCCGGCATCCTGAGATCGGTGAGGACCACGTCCACCGGGGTCCGGCCGAGGGAGGCGAGGCCGTCGGCGACGCTCGCCGCCAGGTCGACGTCGTAGCCGCGCTCGCCCAGGACCTCGCCGATGGAGGTGCGCACGTACGCCTCGTCCTCCACGACGAGCACCCGGCCGCGGGCCGGCTTCTTCTCAGGCATGGCTGGATCCGCTCCGGGTGGCGACGCCGCCGCCGGCCAGCCCCGTCCGGGCGGCCGGGAAACGCAGCCGGAAGAGCGCACCGCCCCCGGGACGGTCGGAGACGGCGAGGTCGCCGCCGTGCTGCGTGACGATCGAGTAGCAGATCGACAGCCCGAGGCCGGTCGACTCCTTGGTCGAGTAGAACGGCTCGAAGATCCGCGCGCTGTGCTCCCTGGGCACGCCGGGACCGCGGTCGGCGATCTCGGCGACCACCCGGCCGTCGTCCAGGCCGGTCGCAATCCGCACCTCCCCCCCGCCCGGCTGGGCTTCGCAGGCGTTCAGGAGGAGGTTCAGGAAGACCTGTCCCAGGAGGGCCGGGCTGGCCTGCACGCCGAGCGGCGAGGGGGACAGATCCTCCTCGAAGCGGATGGCGGCGAACTCGGGGCGCGAGCGCACGAACTCCACCGCCTGGCGCAGCGCGGCGTTCAGGTCGACGACGGTGCGGGGGGCGCTCGCCGGATCGGCGTGCTGCAGCACCTGCCGCACGATGTCGCCGGCGCGCCTCAGCCCCTCCTGCGCGCCGTCCAGGCGGCGCAGCGCCGAGGGGGCGTCGCCGCGCGCCAGGTCCCCGCGGGCCAGGCTGAGGTAGTTGGACATCCCCTCCAGCGGGTTGTTGATCTCGTGAGCCATGCCCGCGGCCAGCCTGCCGACGGTCCCCAGCCGCTCGGTGTGGAACAGCTGCCGCTCCAGGTCGCGCACCCGCGCCTCTTCGCGCGCCCGCGCCTCGAGGGCCTGCTGGCGGCGCGCCTGCTTGATGGCGAACGCTCCGAGCAGGAGCGCCAGGCTCATCACCGCCAGGTTCAGGATCAAGGTCAGCCGGTAGCGCGCCGCGAGCGGCTGCATCAGGGTCACCGCCGGTCCCCGGAGCTGCGAGCAGGCGAGACGCCAGGGAGCCGGAGCGGACCAGTCCTCCGTCCGCACGTCCGCCCGGGCGTGCATCCCGTCTCCGCCGGCCGCGGCGGTCGCCGGGGCGGCGCTCCCCGCATCCGAGCCCAGCAGGATTCCGCCCGCATCCAGGAGGATGCAGCCCCGCGAGCCGTCATCCACGGGCCGGTGGAGCGCCAGGAGGTGGCCCGCGTCGAGCGTCGCTTCCAGGACCACCGCACCCGACACCTTCCTGACCCCCGTCTTGAACTCGAACCGTCCGGTGATGGCGCGCCCGCCGGCCCCATCCGCCGCGGGGGCCGGGGAATCGGCCGCCGGTGCGATGGCCGGCACGTCCCCCGGTTTCCACAGGACCGGGATGCCTCCGCGCCGGCCGGCC
>DATNEZ010000299.1:0-6729 GCA_035606645.1 Binatia bacterium | reverse complement strand
CACGCCGGGTTCGGCATGGGGATCGAAAGGCTGGTCTCCTGGATCGGCGGCGTCCATCACCTGCGCGAGACCATCCCCTATCCCCGCACGCTCAACCGGCTCTATCCGTGACGGCGGTCGCCCGATGATCAAGGTCGGCATGGTCAGCCTCGGCTGCCCCAAGAACCTGGTGGACAGCGAGGTGATGCTGGGCACGCTCCAGCAGGGCGGCTACGAGCTGACCTCGGACCCGGCGGCCGCCGACGTCATCGTGGTGAACACCTGCACGTTCATCGAGCCGGCGCGCCGCGAGTCGATCGACACCATCCTGGAGATGGCCGGGCACAAGAAGTCGGGACGGTGCCGGAAGCTCGTGGTCGCGGGCTGCATGGTGCAGCGCAACCACGACGAGCTGCGCCAGGCCATTCCCGAGATCGATGCCCTGGTCGGCCTCAACGACATCGAGCGCATCGCCGAGGCCTGCGCCCTCGAGGCCGGCGCCCGCTTCGAGGCCGGCCGGGAGCGGGCCACGTATCTCTACACGCACGCCTCGCCGCGCCTCCTGGCGACGTCCCGGCACACCGCGTACGTCAAGATCTCCGAGGGCTGCGACCACACCTGCTCGTTCTGCGCCATCCCCTCGTTCCGGGGCCTGCAGCGATCCCGCTCCGTCGAGTCGATCGTGCAGGAGGCCCGGGCCCTGGCGGGATCGGGGGTGGTGGAGATCAACCTGATCGCCCAGGACACGACCGACTACGGGCGCGATCGATCCGACGGGGCGAGCCCCGCGTCCCTCCTGAAGGCGCTCGACGCGGTCGACGGGATCCGCTGGATCCGCGTCCTGTATGCCTACCCGAACCGCATCACGCCCGAGTTCGTCGAGGCCCTGGGGTCCTGCCGCCGGACCGCGCGCTATCTCGACGTGCCGCTGCAGCATGCCGATGCGGCCATGCTCAAGGCGATGCGCCGCGGCGGCAGCACGGACACGCACATGAAGCTGGTCGAGACGCTGCGCCGCGGAGTCCCCGGGATCGCCCTCCGGACGACGCTCATCGTCGGCTTCCCGGGCGAGACCGAGGAGCAGTTCCGGACGCTCTGCGCCTTCGTGCGCGACGCCGAGTTCGACCACCTGGGCGCGTTCACCTACTCGGAGGAGAAGGGGACCGAGGCGGCCGGGCGCCCCGACGACGTGCCCCAGGAGGTCAAGGAGGAGAGGCGGCAGGCGCTGATGGCGATCCAGGAAGGGATCGCGGCTCGCCGCAGCCGCTCCCTCGTCGGCCGCGAGCTCGTCGTCCTGGTCGACGGGACGCCCGAGGACAGCGACCTGGTCCTGTGCGGCCGCACGGAGGGCCAGGCCCCCGAGATCGACGGCCGCGTGATCCTCACGGACGCGCCCGGCCCGCTGGCCGCCGGGACCTTCGTCCGGGCGCGCATCGACGAGGCGCATCCGTTCGACCTCGTCGGGTCGGCGGTCGGCGTCGTTCCCGCCGGCGGGCCCGAGTGACGCGCCGGTCCTTCGGGACCTCCGCCGCGGTCCTCGCCGCCACCCTGTTCGGCGCCGGCCGCTCGCCGTACGTCCCGGGGACGGTCGGCACGCTCGTGGCGATGCCGGCGGCGATCCTGGCGCAGCGCCTCCTGCAGCCCGGGTGGTTCCTGGCGGCGGCCGTCGTCCTGGCGCTCCTCGCCGTGTGGGCCGCCCACGTGGCGGCCATTGAAATGGCGCGGCACGATCCCGGGCCGGTGGTCATCGACGAGGCCGCGGGACTGTTCGTGACCCTGCTCTTCCAGCCGCCCGGCTCGTGGACGCCGCTGTTCTACGTCCTGGCGTTCGTCCTGTTCCGGGTGATGGACATCGTCAAGCCCCCTCCGGCCCGGAGCGCCGAGCGGCTTCCGGGAGGTTGGGGGATCGTCACGGACGACCTGGTCGCGGGCGTGTACGCCAACCTCGTCCTCCGGATCGTGGGCTGGCTCGTCTTGCGTCCGGCGTGACCAGATCGGGGGCTCCGATCGCACCATGAAAGTCTTCGACGACATCGCGACCCTGCGGGCCCACCTCAAGTCCCCGGTGGCCACCGTCGGGAATTTCGACGGCCTGCACCGCGGCCACCGGGCCATCGCGCAGACCGTGCTCGAGCGCAGCCGCGCCACGGGCGGCAGCAGCCTGCTGGTGACCTTCGACCCGCACCCGCTCAAGGTCCTGGCGCCGGAGCGCGCGCCGCTCATGCTCACCACCCGGAAGCAGAAGCTGGCCCTGATCGAGGCGGCGGGGATCGAGTTCCTGCTGGTCCTGCCGTTCACCGTGGAGCTGGCGGAGGTCTCCGCGGAGGCGTTCGTCAAGGAGCACCTGGCCGCGGGACTCGGCGTGCGGGAGGTCTACGTCGGCGCGAATTTCAATTTCGGGCGGGGCCGCGAAGGGAACGCCGACCTGCTCGTCCGCCTGTGCGGCGAGCTGGGGATCCGGGCGGCCCAGGTCGGCGAGGTCCGCTGCCTCGGCAGCCCGGTCAGCAGCAGCCGCATCCGCCGCGCCCTGCAGGCGGGAGAGGTCGAGCTGGCGTGCGAGCTGCTCGGCCGACCGTACGCCCTGGAGGGGACCGTCATCCACGGCGAATCGCGCGGCGCGGCGCTGGGGTTCCCCACGGCCAACCTGGACACCGAGAACGAGCTGGTCCCGCAGGACGGGGTCTACGTGACGGAGGCCGTGATCGAGGGGACCGTGCTGTCCGCGGTGACCAACATCGGCGGACGGCCGACGTTCGAAGGGGCCGCCTTCGCGGTCGAGACCCACGTGCTGGACCGCCCGAGCGACCTGTACGGGCACCCGCTCGAGGTACGCTTCCTGGCGCGCCTCCGGCCGGAGCTGCGGTTTCCGTCGCCCCAGGCGCTCGTCGAGCAGATTCGCAAGGACATCCAGCGGGCGCGCGATTATTTCTCCGGTCGATGGCAGCCGCCCGCACCGGCCCCGCCGGAGCCCTGAATTTCTGTGTTACCATGCCCGCCCTGCATTCCGCCGCGGCCCGTCGCAGCGTTAGCGAGACTGAGCGACCCCGGAGACCATGAGCGACACGCCCCGGAACAGCCGATTCGTCACCTTCGAGGGAGTCGAGGGATCGGGCAAGACGACCCAGATCCAGATGCTGTCCAACCACCTCGAAGAGCGCGGCATCGATCACCTCCTGACGCGCGAGCCGGGCGGCACGCCGATCGGCGATCAGATCAGGAGCCTGGTGCTCGACCCCCGGAACGCGGCCATGACGCCGATCTGCGAGCTGCTCCTGTACGCCTCCGCCCGCGCCCAGCACATCGAGCAGGTCATCCGGCCGGCCCTCCTGTCCGGAAGGCTCGTCCTCTGCGATCGGTTCAAGGACGCGACCATGGCCTACCAGGGCTCGGGACGGGGCATCCGCCTCGATCTGATCGACGCCCTGCATGGGCTCGAGACCCTGGCGCTCCAGCCGGACATGACCGTCCTGTTCGACATCGAGGAGGACACCGCCTTGAACCGGGCCCGCGCCCGCGACCATTCCCGGTCGAAGGACGAGACCCGCTTCGAGCAGGAGTCCCTGGCGTTTCACAAGCGCGTCCGCCACGGGTACCTCGAGATGGCCCGCCAGGAGCCGGGGCGCTTCGTGGTGGTGGATGCCCGCGGCACCGTCGAGCAGGTGCATCGCCGCGTGATCGAGGCGATGGACCGCTTCCTGACGACGCGGGGGGCCCCGGAATGAGCCCGCGCCGGATCCTGCCGATCGAGGATTTCGTCGTCGGCCAGGCGCGCGCCACGTCGGCGCTGCAGCGGGCCCTCGAGACCGGCCCGCTCTTCCCCTCCCTGGTGTTCCACGGGCCGGGAGGCGTCGGCAAGCTCACGGCGGCGCTCCATCTCTCGCGCGCGCTGCTCTGCGAGGCGCCGGGCGAGAGGCCGTGCGGCGCCTGCCGCTCGTGCCGGCACCTCGGCGAGCGTGCGCTGCTCCACCCCGACGTGCGCCTGGCGCTTCCCGAGAAAAAATCGGACTTCGACCGCGAGGCCGGCGGCGCGGACGATTCGTCCCGCGTCGGTCCCCAGGAGCTGCAGGCCGAGGCGATCGGGAACCCGGTGTGGTCGGTCCTGATCGACCGGCTGCGCCAGGGGATCGCGTTCCTCCAGCGCCGCCCCTCCGAGTCCCGGCACCGCATCCTGATCATCGACCAGGCCCACCGGATGGAGGCGGCGTCCGCCAACGCCCTGCTGAAGACCCTCGAGGAGCCGCCGGCGCACGCCGTGATCATCCTGATCACCTCGTCCTGGCACGCCCTGCTCCCGACCATCCGCTCGCGCTGTCACGCGGTGCCCTTCCAGCTCGTGCCGAGGACCGAGATCGTCAATTACCTCGTCGAGCGCCGCGAGATGCAGGCGGAAGAGGCGGTCCTGCGCGCGGGGCTGTCGGGCGGGCGGATCGGCGCGGCGCTCGATCTGGATCTCGAGGAGTTTCGCGGGAGGCGGGGCGCGCTCCTGTCCGTCCTCGACGAGCTGGCGAGCCGGGGCGATGCCGGGCTGGCGGTGGCGAGGGCGGAGGCCCTCGTCCAGGCTGGAGAGTCGATCGAGGGGGACCTCGACATCCTCATGTCCCTGCTTCGGGACCTCCTGATCCTGGGCGCCTCTCCCGGCGACGAGGCGCGCCTCATCCACGTCGACATCGCGACCGTCCTCCGGCCGCTGGCCGCCCGGCTGGCGGGCCGTGCCGGCGCCGTCCTCGGGGACCTCGAGACGACCATGGAGTCGATCCAGAGGAAGGGCAATCGCCAGCTCCTGGTCGAGAATTTCCTGATGGGCCTCCTTCCGGAGGGCGCCGCGCCGGCGCGCGATCCCGCCCGAACCTGAACGCGTGTCCCTGATCCTCCGCCACCTGCGCGCCAATCGTCGGGCCTTCGTGCTGGGGTTCGTCTGCCTGGCGGCCACCAGCGCCCTCACGCTGTACGTCCCCTGGCTCCTGAAGGAGGCCATCGAGGCGCTCCGCCGCGGCGCCCCGATGCGACAGGTCACCCTCTATGCCGGCCTCATCGCGGCGGTGGCGGCCGTCCTCTGCGTGATCCGCACCTGGTCGAGGCTCCACATCCTGGGGGCGTCGCGGCGCATCGTCTGCGACATCCGGAACGAGGTCCACGCTCATCTGATCGCTCTCCCCGCCTCGTTCTACGCCCGCCGGCGGACGGGAGAGATCATGTCGGTCATGGTCAACGACCTCATGCTCGTCCGCTCGCTGTTCGGTCCCGGCATCCTGAACGTTCTCAGCGTGGCCCTCCTCTACTCCTCGGGGCTGACGCTCATGGTCCTGCTCGATCCGGTCCTGACCCTGGTGGCCGTCCTCCCCTATCCGCTCCTCCTGGCGGGCGTGTTCAAGGTCAGCCGCACCATCCACCGGCGCAGCAACGAGACTCAGGAGCAGCTCGCCCAGATCAGCAACAAGGCCCAGGAGACGCTGAGCGGCATCAACATGGTGAAATCGTTCGCGCGCGAGCCCGGAGAGGCGGACGCGTTCGATCGTCTCAGCCTCGAATACCGCCGCCGCTCGCTCGGGCTGGCACGGAGCCGCGCCCTGATCGTCACGATCATGGGCGGCCTGGGCGGAGCGAGCACGATCGTGGTCCTCTGGCTGGGAGGACGGCACGTCATCGACGGCTCGCTGAGTCTCGGCGGCCTGGTCGCCTTCATGTCGTACCTGGCCCTCCTGGCCGGGCCGACGGTCATGATGGGATGGGTCCTCGGGGTGTTCCAGCGCGGGCTCGGAGCGATCGCGCGCATCGAGCAGATTCGATCCATCCGGAGCGACCTGCCCGGCGATCGCGCCGAAGGCCCCGGCCCCGAGGTGCGCGGGACCGTGACGTTCCACGGGCTGGATTTTTCCTATCCGGACGGCGGCGACCCGCCGCGTCCCGTCCTGCGGGGGATCGACCTCGAGATCCCGGCCGGGACCACCCTCGGAATCGTCGGGCGGGTCGGGTCCGGGAAGTCGACGCTGGTGCAGCTGGTGGCGGCGGTCCACGCCGTGAGGGACGGGACGATCCGGATCGACGGACACGACCTGAACGGCATCCCGACCGATCACCTGCGCTCGCACATCGCGGTCGTTCCCCAGGAGACCTTTCTCTTCTCGCAGACGATCGCCGCGAACATCGCCCTGGGGGACCCGGGCGCGGGTCGCGAGCGGATCGAGGCGGTCGCCGGCGTGGCCCAGATCACGCGCGATCTGCCGGACCTGCCGCACGGGCTGGACACGCTGGTCGGCGAGCGCGGCGTGACGCTCTCCGGAGGACAGCGCCAGCGGGTCGCCCTGGCGCGCGCCCTGCTGCTCGATCCGCGCATCCTCATCCTGGACGACGCCCTGAGCAGCGTGGACGCCGACACCGAGGAGGCGATCCTGACGGGCCTCAGGGCCTTCATGCGCAGCCGGACCACCCTCCTGGTGTCGCACCGCGTGTCGTCCGTCGTGGGCGCGGACCGCATCGTCGTCCTGGAGGACGGCCGGATCGCCGAGCACGGGACGGCCGAGGCGCTCCTGTCCCGGGGCGGACTGTTCGCCCGCATGCACCGCCAGCAGCAGATCGAACGGGAGCTCGAGTCCCTGTGAACGCCGCCGGCCATCACGACGAGGAGGTCCTGGGGAAGGCGTACGACGCCCGCCTGGTGGGGCGGATGGCGGAGCACGTGAGGCCCCAGGCGCGCCTCATCGCCGCCTCGGTCCTCCTCCTGTTCGTGGTGATGGGGGCGCAGCTCCTGCA
>DATNEZ010000292.1:0-3387 GCA_035606645.1 Binatia bacterium | reverse complement strand
GCCTTCCTGAGGGCGATCTTCCTGGCGATCTTCGCGATCTCCCTCTCGAGGTTGCGCAGCCCCGCCTCGCGGGTGTAGCCGCTGATGATCGCGGCCAGCGTCGTGTCGTCCAGCACCAGGTCCTCGGGCGCCAGGCCGTTTTCCCGCGACTGCCTGGGGATCAGGTACTGCCGGGCGATCTCGAGCTTCTCCTCGTCCGTGTATCCCGGCAGCTCGAGGATCTCCATGCGGTCGCGCAGCGGCGCCGGGATGGTGTCGAGCACGTTGGCCGTGGTGATGAACATCACCTTCGACAGGTCGAACGGGACGTCGAGGTAATGATCGACGAAGCTCGAATTCTGCTCGGGGTCGAGGACCTCGAGGAGCGCCGACGACGGGTCGCCCCGGAAGTCCGATCCGAGCTTGTCCACCTCGTCGAGCATGAAGACCGGATTGTTCTGGCCCGAGCGCCTGAGCCCCTGGATGATCTGGCCGGGGAGGGCGCCGACGTAGGTGCGCCGATGGCCGCGGATCTCCGCTTCGTCACGGATCCCTCCGAGGGACAGGCGGTGAAAGGTCCTCCCCATCGAGCGGGCGATCGACCTGCCGAGCGAGGTCTTGCCGGTGCCCGGGGGACCGACGAAGCACAGGATCGGCCCGCGCGACTCGGTCTTGAGCTTGCGCACCGCCAGGAACTCGAGGATGCGGTCCTTGACGAGCTTCAGGTCGTAATGGTCCTCGTCGAGGATGCGGCGCGCCTCCGCGAGCTCGATCTTGTCGGCGCTCTGCTTCACCCAGGGAAGGGCGATCAGCCAGTCGAGGTAGGTCCGGCTGACGATGTATTCGGCCGAGGAGGGGGGCATGGTGCGCAGCCGGTTGATCTCGCGATCGGCGGCCTCCCGGGCCAGGGCCGGCATCCCGGCCTTTTCAATCAATTCCTGGAGCCTGGCGATCGCAGCCTCGGTCTCGTCGGTCGCCCCGAGCTCCTTCTGGATCGCCTTCAGCTGCTGGCGCAGCACGAACTCGCGCTGGCCCTTCTCCATCTCGTCCTGGACTTCCTTCTGGATCTTGCTCCCCAGCTCGAGGACCTCGATCTCGCGGCTGATCTGCCGCGTCAGCTTGACCAGGCGCTCGCGCACCGACGCCGTCTCGAGATAGTCCTGCTTGTCCTTGGGGTCCCGGATGAGGAGGGCGGCTGCCATATCGGCCAGCCGCGCCGGGCTCTCGGCGTTCAGGAGCGCCACGCCGATCTCCTCGGCGGCGATCGGCATGAGGGACAGCATTCTGGTGATCAGGCCCCTCAGGTTGGAGACCAGGGCCTCCATCTCGACCGATTGTTCCGATTGATCCGGCAGACGGCTGACTTCGGCCACGAGGTACGGCTCGGTCCTGACGATGCGGTCCAGGCGAATCCGCTCGAAGCCGGTGATGAGCACGCGCATCGTGCCGTCCGGGAACTTCAGCATCCGCTGGATGACGGCCGCCGTCCCGACAGAGCGCAGGTCCTTCTCCTTCGGTTCCTCGATTCCGGGGTCTTTCTGCAGGACCAGTCCCAGGATGCGGTCCTTCAGCATGACCTCGTCGATGAGCTTCGAGGACGAGGCCCGGCCGACCACCAGCGGGGTCGGAAGGTGCGGGAAGACGACCGTGTTCTTCAGCGGCAGGATCGGCAGGACCGCGGGCAGGGTGCGCGGCAGGTCCCCCTGGGGAGCGCCGGGCGTCTCGACGGTCTCGAGGATGGCTTCCGGGTCTTGCGTATCTTCTTCGTCCAATTCGTCCAAGTGATCAACCCCCGATCGGGCCGCGCGGAATCCGGATGTGAAGGAAGCCGTCCTTGTGCGTCGCGATAATGCGCTCGGGGTCGACCTCCTGCGGCAGCATCAGCACGCGCTCGAAGCGGCCCTGGGCGATCTCCATCTGGTGCCATCGCACGCACCCGGACGGGGAGGGGTCGGGCCGGCTGCCGGAGATCCGCAGGCACCGGTCCTCGACGACGATGTCGATCTCCTCACGCTCCACGCCCGCGACCTCGAGGGTCACGACGAATGCGTCGGCCGACTCGAAGATGTCGACGCGCGGCATCCAGGGGGCCGGGGTCTGCATCGGCTGGGCGTCGCGCAGGAGCTGGGCCATGACCTGCTCCATCCGGCGATGCAGATCGAGGACCGGTGCGGGAGGGCTCCTGCGGATGCGGACCATCGGGGTCGGGTTCCTCGGTTGCGCCCGGCTCAGCGGCCGCCCAGCGCGTTGACCTGGCGCGTCAGGCGCGACTTGTGCCGCGCCGCAGTGTTGCGATGCAGGATGCCGTGGCTGACCGAGCGGTCCAGGATCGACACGGTCCTGGTGAGCTCGCGCTTCGCCGAGGTGGCGTCCTTCTTGGCCAGCAGGCCCCTGAGCTTCTTCAGCTGCGAGCGCAGCTGGCTGCGGCGCGCGGTGTTGACGGCATGGCGCTTCTTGGTCCTGCGGATGTCCTTGACAGAGGACTGGATGCGTGCCACGACTTCGACCTCCCGGGTGGCTCAGCGCTCCCGGAGACCGAGCGCCCGGAGCCGCTCGCGTGCGACCCGGGCCTCCTCGGACTTCGGATAGGCGCTGACCACGTGCTGGAACTGGATGACCGCGTCGGCGGTCCGGTTCATTTCAAGGAGCGCGAGCCCCTTCTTCAGATGCGCGGAAGCGGCGCGATCGCCGTCCGCGTGGTCCTTCAGGAGACGATCGAACGCGCCGATCGCCTCCGGGAATTTCTGCCTGCTGAACTGGATCTCGCCGATCAGGTACTCGGCGTCGTCCGACAGATCGCCGGATGGATTGACCCGGAGGAACTCCTCCAGCCCGGCGAGCGCCTGATCGTAGTTTCCGCGGCCGTAGTCCGCGTAGGCGGCCCGGAACAGGTCCGAGCCGTTGCCCGCGGCCGCAGCAGCGGGCGGGGGCGGCGGCACGGAAAGCGCGGGCGGCGCCTGTCCATTCCCGCTTGGGACGACCATCCCCGCCGCGGGCGCCGCGGCGACCGGAGGGGTCGAGCCGGCCTCGGCCTCCCGGCCCTGGGCGATCGAGTCGAGCGATCCGCGGGCGGCGCGCAGATCGTTCGCCAGGGCGTTGAGCCGCTGCTCCGCTTCTTCGGAGCGGACCTGGAGCACCTGCACATCGTGCGCGAGGCTCTCGAGACGGGCGCGAAGCTCTGCGACCGGCTGGTCCGGGGAAGGGGAGGCCGGCGCCTGCGTGACCTGCCCGACCTGCTGCGCGAGGAGGGCGTTCTCCTTCTGGAGCCGCCAGACCTGCTTCTGCAGGGTGTCGAGGTCGGCCTGGAGCTGCGTCGTCCCCGACGTGGTGGCGCACCCCGTTCCCGACCCACCGAAGGCGGCCGCCACGAGCACGACGGCTAGCGCCCCGCCACCCATCCTGCCTCTC